>CAZONY010000175.1:0-5554 GCA_964581215.1 uncultured Chitinophagaceae bacterium
CGAGGAGCAGTCGAAAGCCCGGGCGGTGGTCGCTGCGACCGCGAAGCAGTTCGAGCAACTGCCGGCCGACGGCTCCCACGACACGGCAGCCGCCCTGGATCGCGAGACGGCGGCCGCCACCCTCGCCGCGGCGAAGGAGCGGTTTGCCGATGCGCAGCGGATTGTCGGCGAACGCGTCGCCGCCACGCTCGACCAGCCGGAGATCGGCAATCAGCCGTTGCGCGAGTCGCTCGAACAAGCATCGCGGCAGGGAGATCTCGGCACGGGATTCATGCCGGAATCGCCCGAGACGACCGCCGACATGATCGCCGGCATAAAGGCCACCGCTGCAGCGGGGGAGCTGCTCGCAACGGCCGATGGCCGGCAGCAGCCTGGTCAGCCGCAGGGCCCGCAGTCGCCAAACAGCGACCCCGGCGACGGCCAGGCGCACATGCAGCCCCAAAGCGTGGATGCACAAGGCCTCCCCCCCGAGGCCGAGAGCTCCGAGCGCCGCACGGCGGGGAATCAACAATCGCCAAGCCGCGGCATCCGCACGGGCGAAGCCCGCGACGACGGGCCGCTCCGCGAGGTCGATGCCAGCGACAGGCAGGCCGATGCCGGCAGCCGCGCGGGCGACACCGATCTCAATGATAAGTCGTTCGAACGGGATGCCTGGTTCGCGACACTGCCCCCCGAGGTTCGCCAGGCGATCCGTGCCGGCAGCCAGCGACGGGCCCCCCGCGGCTACGAACAGAAGATGGACCGGTATTTCAAGAACCTCGAGTGAACCACGTCCCCAGCAACACCCCCGCAGGAGCCATCGACCCATGAGCGAGAAACCATCCGGCGACGACGTCGCCGCCGTGCAGAAGTGCGAGCAGGCCTACAACAGGATCCGCGATGAGCTTTCGAAGACGATCGTCGGCCAGGAGGAGGTCGTCGAGCAGACGCTCGTGGCGATGTTCGCCCGGGGCCACGCGCTGTTGGAGGGAGTGCCCGGCCTCGCGAAGACGCTGCTGGTCAGCTCGCTCGCGCAGGCGCTGCAGCTGACCTTCAAGCGGGTGCAGTTCACGCCCGACCTCATGCCCAGCGACGTGACCGGCACCGACGTGATCCAGGAGAACCTCGAGACGGGCGCCCGCCACTACACGTTTCTTCCCGGGCCGCTCTTCGCCAACATGGTGCTCGCCGACGAGATCAACCGCACGCCGCCGAAGACGCAGGCCGCGATGCTCGAGGCGATGCAGGAGAGGCAGGTGAGCGCCGGGGGCACGACGCACCAACTGCCGCGCCCGTTCTTCGTGCTGGCCACGCAGAACCCGCTCGAGCAGGAGGGCACCTACCCCCTTCCCGAGGCGCAGCTCGATCGTTTCCTGCTCCACATCAAGGTTGGCTATCCGTCGGCCCGCGACGAATGGGAAATCGCCCGCCGCGTGACGGGGGGGGAATCGGCCCGCATCACGCCGGTGCTCGCCGAGCAAGACATCCTCGCCGTGCAGGACCTCGTGACCCGCGTCCCGGTGAGCGACCAGGTGCTCGGCTACGCCTGGGCGCTCGTGCGGTCCACTCGGCCGGGCTCGGCCGAGGCGCCCGACTTCGTGAACCGCTGGGTGGCCTGGGGCGCCGGTCCGCGTGGTGTGCTCACGCTCGTGACGGCGGCGAAGACGCGGGCCGTGATGTATGGCCGCTATCACGCGACGGTCGGCGACGTGCAGGCGATGCTCAAGCCGGCCTTGCGGCACCGGCTCGCCCCCAACTACGCCGCCCAGTCACAGAACATCGGCAGCGAACAGCTGATCGACATGCTGCTGGAGGCCGTGCCGGCCGACCGCGTCTACGAACGCCCGGCGGCGTGAGGAGGAGCCCATGGCCCAGTCGGTGCTTTCGAAATACGTCGATCCGGAAACGCTCAACCGGCTGGCCGGCCGCGGCCTCGAGCCGCGCGGCCTCGTCGCCGGCACGCTCGCCGGCCACCACAAGTCGCCCTTCTCGGGGTTTGCGGTCGAGTTCGCCTCCCACCGCGAGTACGTGCCGGGGGACGACCCCAAACACATCGACTGGCGGGTCTACTTCACCCGCGACAAATACTTCATCAAGCAGTACGAGATGGAGACGAACCTCGTCTGCCACCTCGTGCTCGACGCGAGCGCGTCGATGCGCTACGGCGAGGGACCGCGGCAGAAGCTCCTCGCCGCGGCGCGGCTGGCCACCACGCTCGGCTACTCGGTGATCCGGCAGGGCGACACGGTATCGCTGGCCACCTGCGACGAGTCGGTGCTCGACTTCGTGCCGCCGAGCAACTCGATGGCCCAGATCGTGCGGATGACCGAGCGGCTCGACGCCGTCACGCCGACGCGGAAGACCCGGCTGCCGGAGTGCCTGCTCGACCTCTGCGGCCGGTTCGGCCGGCGGAGCATCGTGCTCGTCTTCAGCGACTTCTTCACCGACATCGGGCAGCTCGAGCGGGCGATCGAGCGGCTGCGGTATTCCCGCCACGAGGTCGTGCTCTTCCAGGTGCTCCACCCCGACGAGCTCGAATTCCGGTTCGACGGCAACGTGAGGTTCCGCGGGCTCGAGAGCGACGACCAGCTGCTCACGCAGCCGGCCGAACTGCGCAACCGGTATCTGGAGGCCCTCGCGCGGTTCAACGGCCGGCTGGAGGAGGCCTGCCTGCGGAACACGGTCGAGCGGATCATCGTCGATACGGGCCGCAATCCCGCCGAGGTGCTCATCGACTACCTCAACGCTCGCAGCCTGCGGATCCGCGGCCGCTGACCCGATCGTCGGGAGGGCGCCCGAGCGGCGGCGGCCGGCGTGGAGTGGCGCCGCGCCGGGCGTGGCTGGGCATGGCTGGCTGCCGGGGTTCACGCCGGCAATCCCGCGGTACCACGAAGGCCCGCTTCGTGGCTACAATCAGGGCCCGTCTCGATCCCACCCCTCCCGAGGCCGCACGATGCGCCGCACCGCCCCCTCGATGATCGCCCCGTCGCTGGCATGGCTTCTTCCGGCCCTCTGCCTGCTGGCGGTTCTCTGCCTTCCGGCCCTCCCGCCGCGGGCCCGGGCCGCCGACGCCGCCACCGCCCCCTTCGCGTTTCAGAAGGGGGACGTGGTCGCGATCTACGGCAACGGGCTCGCCGACCGGATGCAGCATTCCCCGTGGGTGGAGACGGTTCTCCAGAAGCAGCTCGCAGGCCTCGACATCCGGTTTCGCGATCTCGCGATCTCCGGCGACACGGTGAGCACGCGCCCCCGCAGCAAGGGAGCCATCAGCGACGCGGCCTATCTCGAACTGGTCGATCCGGACGTGATCTTCATGTTCTACGGCTACAACGAGTCCTACGCCGGTCCCGCCGGGGCGGAGGCCTACGAAAAGGATCTTGTCGCGGCGGTCGAGGGCGACCGGAAACTCCGGGCCGACAAGGGCACGGCGGCGCGGTTCGTGCTCTTCAGCCCGATCGCCTTCGAGGATACCGGCGACGACAACCTTCCCGACGGCACCGCGCACAACGCGAACCTCGCCATCTACACGGAAGCCACGCGGCGGGCCGCCGCCACGGCCGGCGCGACCTTCGTCGATCTCTTCACACCCACCCGGCAGCTCTTCGCTTCGAGCACGGAGCAGCTCACGCTCAACGGCTGCCACCTCAATGCCGCAGGCTACCGGAGGCTGGCCGACATCATCTCCCGCGCGCTGCTCGGCAAGACCGTGCCGGCCGACGCCGATCTCTCCGGCGTGTATGCCGCCGTGGCCGACAAGAACTGGCACTGGCACAACCGCTTCCGGGCGACCGACGGCAACGACATCTGGGGCGGCCGATCGGGCCTCACGTTCGTGGACGGCCAGACCAATGCCGAAGTGCTCAAGCACGAGCTCGTAATGCTCGACGTGATGACGGCCAACCGCGACCCGGCGATCTGGGCGGCAGCGGCCGGCAAGCCCTTCACGGTGGACGACGGCAACGTGCCACCGCCGGTGCCCGTGAAGTCGAATGTCGGCGGCGGCAGCAAGATGTCGAGCGCCGAGAAGGAGGGCAGCCTTCAGTATCTCTCCCCCGAGGAGAGCCTCGCGAAGATCACGGTGCCGGAGGGCTTTGCGCTCAATGTGTTCGCCTCTGAGAAGCAGTTTCCCGAGCTGGCGAACCCCGTACAGCTCCAGGTGGACGCCAAGGGGCGGCTGTGGGCGGCCTGCTGGAACACCTACCCCAAGTGGGAGCCGCTCAAGCCGATGAATGACAGCCTGATGATCCTGGAGGACACCGACCACGACGGGAAAGCCGACAGGCGAACCATCTTCGCTCACGTCCACAATCCGCTCGGGTTCGAGTTTTGGGGCAAGGGCGTGATCGTCACCTCGGGTCCCGACCTCCTCTATCTCGAGGACACCGACGGTGACGACAAGGCCGACGTCCGCACCGTGCTGCTGCAGGGCCTCGGCACCGAAGACACGCACCACGCCGCCAACAACCTGACCTACGGCCCCGACGGCGGCATCTACTGGCAGAGCGGCATCTTCCTCGTGCACAACCACGAGACGCCGTGGGTGAAGAACCTCTCGATCGGCGCGTCCGGGATGTACCGCTTCGACCCCCGCCGGTTCTCGATCACGCCGCACGCCGGCAATTCCCCCAACCCCCACGGCACGAGCTTCGATCGTTGGGGCTATTGCTACGCCAACGACGGCACCGGGGGAGCCTCGTACCAGGTGCGGCCCGAGGGCAAGGGCTTCAAGATGCATAAGCTCTTGAACACGGAGTTTCGGCCGGTGCCCGCCGACGAGATCCTCTCCTCGGAGCACTTTCCCGACGACATGCAGCAGGACTTCCTGATCTGCAACACGATCGGATTTCTGGGCGTGAAGCAGTATGACCTCGACCGCGACGGCGAGACCGACACCGAGTTCGAGGCCCGGGCCGCGGCCGCCGGCACGGACAAGGACGGCAAGCCGAAGCCACAGACCCAGCGGAAGTTCGGCGAGGCGTGGGGCGAGCCCGTGCAGGTGCTGCTCGAAAGCGCGGACCGCAACTTCCGCCCCACCGACGCCATCGTGGGCGCCGACGGCGCGCTCTACGTCGCCGACTGGCACAACATGATCATCGGCCACATGCAGCACAACGTCCGCGACCCGAACCGCGACCACACGCACGGCCGGATTTTCCGGCTCACCGCCACGGGCCGGCCGCTGCAGAAGCCGGTGGCGATCGCCGGGCAGCCGATCGAGGCCCTCCTCGAAAATCTCAAGCATCCGGTCGATGGCGTCCGCCACCGCACCCGCGTGGAGCTCTCCGGCCGTCCGACGGCCGACGTGATCGCGGCCACGAAGAAGTGGATGAAGGATTTCAACCCGGATGACGAGACGGAGGCCCATCACCTGCTCGAGGCCCTCTGGCTCCACCAGCAGCACGACGTCCGCGACGAGGCCCTGCTCCGCAGGCTTCTCGCCTCGAAGGTGCCGCACGCCGCCGTGGCCGCCGCCACGGTGAAGCACTTCTGGCACGAGGTCGATCAGAGCGGCGCCGGCGGTTTCGTGGCCGAGCCCGAGCAGGAGTTCGTGAAGTTCGACCCGCCGGCGCACCTC
>CAZONY010000176.1:0-5541 GCA_964581215.1 uncultured Chitinophagaceae bacterium
ATAGGGATTGCGGTAGCCGGCGGTCCACACCTCCCACGCCTTGCCGTCGCGGTCGGTGCTTGCCACGTAGCCGCCGGGGGCGAGGAGGCCGACGGCGTGGCCGTTGGCGTCCCACATCCGCGGGATGATCTGGTCTTCGTCCCAGTTGGGGGGCAACCGGCTCGTGCCGTCGGCCGGCAGCTCCACCCGTCGCTGGTTCGGCCGAACGCCCCCCATCGTCTGCGGCGGCGTGACGTCCTTCACGGCGAACGGCAGCTTGGTGTGGTTGCCGCAGATGACGAACAGCCGCGAGCCGTCGGGCGAGAGGTGCACGGCATGCGGACCGTGCTCGCCGCCGCCGGGAAGCTCGCGCAGCTTCTCCACCGCGTCGAGCGTGTCGTCGCTGTTGGTGTCGGTGACGCGATAGAGGCCGCCGCCCGGCCCACCGTTACAGACAACGTAGAGCGCATCGAAGGCCCAGAGCAGGCCCTGCGCCGCCGTGATCGGCACCGGAATCTTCTCGACGAGCGTCGGCTGCGAGCCGTCGAGGGGGGCGGGCGTGATCCGCACCAGGCCCTGGCCACCTTGGTCGCTGGCGATGAGGCGGCCCTTGCCGTCGGTGGCGAGGCAGACCCACGAACCGAGTTCATCCTTCGGCACGACGAACAGGCGTTCGACGCGGAAGCCGGTGGGCACCGAGAACGTCGGGGCCTTGCTTCCTTCCGCCGCGGCATCGCCCGCGATCGGCATGGGTTCGGCCGGCTGCTCCCAGCGATCGGCGGCCACGGCGGTGGCCGCGAGGGAGGCGACGAGCAGAGCGGCGAGGAAGTGCGTCCTGAACACAGGGCAGTCTCCATGGGGGCGGGCGCCAGGAAGGCGACGAAACCCACTTAAAATAGTCTCGGGCTCCGAAACCCGCCACGCGGCCGCGCCGTGTGGCGGAGGATCCGCGCGGAATTTGACTGAAACTGCATAGACAGCGGCTCCGATCGCCTTAGAACGGCTCAGGTCCCAGGGAGACTTCCATGAGCATGATCCATATCTCGACCTTCGGATGGCGTTTGGCAGCCGTCCTGCTCGCCATCGGTGAGACGAGCCTTTGCAGGGCCCAGGAGGCCGTCGCCCCCACGGCGATCGCAGCCGCGGCCGCCCGAGACGGGGAGGCCACGGTCAAGGCGTTCAACGCCGCGGATGCCGCTGCGCTGGGGGCGATGTTCAGCGAGGCCGGCGAACTCATCGACGAGGCCGGCACGGTGCACGTCGGCCGGTCCGCCATCACCGACCTGTTCGCCCGCTTCTTCAAGGAGTTCCCGAAGTCCTCGCTCGAGATGTTCGTGGAATCGACGCGGCTCGTGGGAGACGCGGTTGTCGTCGAAGAAGGGCAGCGGCGGATCACGACCGCCGACGGCAGGGCCGCACAGGTGCGGTATGTCGCGGTGCGGACGAAGCAGGGAGATCGCTGGCCGATCGCCTCCTACCGTGAATGTTCGGATGATCCTGCACCGACGCCGCGGGAAGCGCTCCAGGGGGTGAGCTGGATCGTCGGGGACTGGGTCGATGAGAGTCCCGAGGGCCGCACGACGATTTCTTTCCGATGGAGCGACGACGGGAACTTTCTGATCGGCGAGTACACGATGTCGGCGGGCGGGGCGGGCGGCTCAAGGAGCACCCAGCGGATCGGCTGGGACTCGGTGACGGGACAGTTACGGTCGTGGACCTTCGACGACGATGGCGGGTTCACCGAGGGACGGTGGGACTCGACCGACAAGGGATGGGTCGTGCGGTCGGCGGCGACGATGCCCGATGGCTCGACGGGATCAGCCACGCTCGCGATCACCGTGAAAGACGCCGATCGCTTCAGTGTTCGCGTCACGGACCGCATCATCGGCGGGAAAAGCCAGCCGGACTTTGAAATGACGATCGCCCGCCGGTCGCCCCAGCCGGTGCCGACGAAGTGACGACGTCCCTCCATGATTCCTTGTCCCTCTCCCCGAGATGCATGATGCGACTGTCTGCTGCGGTTGTGATGTCGATCGCTTTGCTCGGTGCCGGTTTTTCGGCGACGAGGGCCGACGCGCGGCCCGGAGGCGGTGCACGGCCGTCCATCGGCAAACCATCGGGTGGAATGGCCCGGCCGGCCGGCGGCATGGCCCGACCCCAAATGCCGCAGGCACGGCCCCAGATGCCGCAGGCCCGACCCCAGATGCCGCAGCGTCCTGGTGGAATGTCGCGGCCCAGTCTCGGCTCCGTCAGTCGGCCTTCGGTTCCGCAGGGTGGCGGCATGACGCGGCCCGCTCCCTCGCCGGGGATCCGGCCGGGCGGATCGACGGCGCGTCCGGGGCTCGGGGCGATGCGGCCGCAGCCCCCAAGTCGCCCGACGACCATCCCCGGTCAAGCCGTCCGACCGGGCGGCACTTTCGCCGGGCGTCCCTCGACCAAGCCGGCGTTCCCCACGCCCCATTCACCCGGCAGGCCCGTGGGCGGGGGCCGCCCGAGCCTCGGCACGACGCAGCGCCCCACGACGTTACCGGGCCGGCTGCCAGACGGCGTCGCCGGCAACCGTCCTAGTATTGGGGGAGACCGACCGGCCATCGGCGACGGCAACACCTTTTGGAATAACGGTGCCATCGGCAGCGGCAATATCGGGAGCGGCAACTGGGGCAATGCCAACAACACCATCAACAACGTCAACGTTGGTGGATGGGGCTTGTCCGGCTACGGTCACGGCTACGGGGGCTGGGCAAATCACTGGAACGCGGGCTACGTCAATCCGCACTACGGCGGCTGGTACAACGGCTGCTGGGGCGGCAACTGGGGATACAACGGCGGCTGGTGGGCGCCGTTCGCCGCGGGCGCTGCGACCTGGGGCCTGGCTTCCACGCTCGGCAGTTGGGGCTGGGGATACGGCGCGGCGGGGTATGTGAATCCCTACTATTCGGCGGTGCCCGCGGCCGTCGTGGCGGCCTCGCCCTACGACTACGCACAGCCAGTCGTCGTCAATAACTACGTGACGAACGACGGCGACCTCACCGACGCGGACACCGTGCAGGGGGCGACGGCCGCCAGTCAATCGACAACGTCGGCATCCCCGTCCGATGTGGCCTTCGATGCCGCGATCGCCGCGTTCAAGCGGGGCGATTACGCGACGGCGCTTACGGGCTGCGACAAGGCCATCACGTTGGTTCCCAACGATTCCGTCATCCACGAGGTGCGGGCCCTGGCGCTGTTCGCCTTGGGCCGGTATGCCGAGGCCGCGGCGACGCTCAACGCCGTGCTCGCCGTGGCTCCTGGCATGGATTGGACGACGATGGGCGGACTGTATGGATCGGTCGATACCTATGAGCAGCAACTGCGTAAGCTCGAAGACTTCTGCCGCGAGCACCCCGGCGATGCCGCCGCCTCCTTCGTGCTCGCGTATCACTATTTGGTCGGCGGTCATGTCGAGATGGCCGCCGACGCCCTCCGGGTGGTGGTGGCCAAGCAGCCGAACGACGCCGTCGCCAAGCGGATTCTCGAAGCGATCGATTCGCAGCCCCCGCCGGCGCCCGCCGGATCGCCTCCTGCTGTCGGGCCCGACCCCGCGAAGGCTCCCGCAGCGGCGACCGCCGCCGGCCCGCAGACCGATCTGGTGGGCTCATGGAAGGCGACGAGTGGGAAAGATTCCGTTGATCTCGTGATTCTCGAGGATTCGCACTTCACCTGGACAGCATCGCCCGCCGGCGGCCAGCCCGTGCAGATCGCCGGCACAATCGAGACCTCCCGCGACGCGATCGCACTTGTGAGTGAATCCGTCGGCACGATGGCGGGCAAGGTGGTGGCACGGGGGCCGGATGCCTTCGATTTCACCCTCGTCGGGGCTCCGCCGAACGCCGCGGCGATCTCCTTTCATCGCGTAAAGCTCTGACGCCGGTCGTGGGCGGCCGGAAAACCTTCCCAACCCATGTGCTTTTTCGGACACAACCCGTAGTCCTCAAGAGTCAAGCCGGGTCGTACCGACTGTGACGGCAGCGTTTTCGGCCTGCCAGGATCCGAAACATGAGTGCCCTTCATCGACAACCGGATCGGCCCGGAGGCACACAGCGTTCCGAAGGTGCTGCTACGACGTGGCATTGCGGTCGGTGAGGCCTTTGGCTGGAAGTTCGCCAACGGCTGGGAGGGACGACGGTGATGCGGTATGGGACCGGATTCCTTAGTGTGGTCAAGGTTCCGGTGGGTGCTCGCTGGAACGTTCACACTGAGTATTTCGGCTCGTCAGTTCCCAGAAGAGCGTTCCCCTCAACATCCAGTCCGGCAGTTTCGGCGGTGACGTACTGGCCACTGATAATCTCAAGATCGGGGTCCGTGTCGGCTGGGGGCTCAACGCGACCTCACCGGCGTTCTTCACCAATGCGGGCGTGGGCTGGCGCTCCTGAAGCGCGGCGTTTCGCCCACGGGCGTGGGCGCGGCCCTCGGTGATTCTTTGTCCGGGCCCGGATGGGCGACGTATCCTCGACGACGACCATGATGCAGTACGACGATTTCGACGCCTGGGGGAATGCCATCAGCGGCGCCAGCCTCAGGCTGGCCTGCAACGGCGTGGTAGCGCGTTCGTGGAGCGTCGGTGTCGTCGATCTCGGGGGTGTCGTGCTCCAGATGGCGCACGAGGGGGGCGGCACGATCTGTTACGGCGCCAGCGTGCACCCGGGGACGACCCTCTTCGTGCCGCTCACACATGCCGACAGGCACGTTGTCAACGGCAGGCCGCTCGATGACGAGGCGTTGCTGGCCATCCCCCGTGGCGCCGACTTTCAGATCTATGTTCGGAAGCGAGCCCACGCTTGGTGCTCGATCGCCCTGCCATTCGAGGCCGTGGGGCTCGAGGCCGGCACGTCGGCCAGGATCACGGGCCGTGGTGCCGCGGTGCCTCGACTGAGGCGGCTCGTGCAGGGCATCGCAGGGGCATTGCTCGATCGGCCGGGCGGCACTGCCGCGCATCTGGCCGCTGGCCGGGAACTCGCCACCGCAGCGGTGGCGTGCCTGACGGGTGCAACCGAAATCCTTCCGACGACCGGTCGCCCGCGGCTCGACCGAGGCGCGATCATCCGCCGGGCGATGGCCGTGCTGGAAGCGGCGGCGAGCGTGCCGGCTGCGGCGATGCTGGCCCGCGATGTCGGCGTCACGAGTCGCACGCTCCTGCGGACGTTCCGTGAGGCGTTCGGCGTCACCCCCAAGGAATATCTGATGCTCCATGAACTCCACGCCGTTCGGCGAGGCTTGTCCGCCGATGAGGTCGGCGGCATGACCGTGGCCGACGTGCTGACACGACACGGCATCTGGGAGTTCGGACGGTTCGCCAATCGCTACCGCAAGCAGTTCGGGGAACTGCCGTCGGAGACGCTGCGACGGACGCGGGGATGATCGCGCCGGCTCAGCGGGACGCGCCGCTCGTCGCCGTGACCGCTTCCATGACGCGGTCGAGGTTGAAGGTGCCGGGCTTCTGGCGCGGGGGGCGCTCCCTCACGCTCTGCAGCCACTCGCCGTCGGAGCCGGCCGCCGGGGCGATCATGAACATGTGCTCCAGAT
>CAZONY010000177.1:0-5512 GCA_964581215.1 uncultured Chitinophagaceae bacterium
GCCGAGCGCAAGCAGATCGACTTTCAGGATCCCGAGCTCGTCGAGGTCGTTCTTATCCCACTGGATGATCGTGCGGCCATCCATGGCGGCCGGCTGGATCGGCACGAGGTCGCAGAGATCGCCACGCGTCATCACCATGCCGCCGACGTGCTGGCCGAGGTGCCGAGGAAAGCCGACGAGCTGGCTGACGAGCGACACGAGCCTCGTGCCTGTTTCGCCGGCGGGATCGATTCCCGCCTCGGCCAGCCGCATCGACAGATGCTCCGGCCCGTCTCCCACGTCGAGCACGGCGGCCAGGGAATCCACACGGTCGAGCGACAACCCCAAGGCCTTCGCCAGATCGCGGACGGACGACCGCAGTCGGTAGGAAATCACCTCGGCTGTCATCGCCGCCCGGGCGCGGCCGTAGGTCTCATAAATGTATTGAATCACCTCCTCGCGGCGCTGGTGCTCGAAATCGATGTCGATGTCTGGTGCCTCGCGCCGCTCACGGCTCACAAACCGCTCGAAGAGCACGTTCATCCGCGCCGGATCGACCGACGTGATCCCCAGGCAATAGCAGACGGCCGAGTTGGCGGCCGAGCCGCGCCCCTGACAGAGGATGCCGCGGCGGCGGGCGAACCGCACGATGTCGAACACGGTGAGAAAGTAGGCCTCGTAGCCGAGTTCGGCGATCAGCGCGAGCTCGTGACCGATGAGCTGCCGCACCGCGTCGGGCAGGCCGTCGGGATATCGCCGGGCCGCCCCCTTCCAGGCCAGATGCGCGAGGTGCTCCTGCGACGAGCGGCCCGGCGGCACGGTCGCATCGGGGTATTCGTACCGCAGTTCGTCCAGCGAAAACGCGCACCGTGCCGCGATCTCGACCGACCGCTCCATCGCCTCGGGAAACGCCGCGAACCGCTCGGCGATCCGCCACGTTTCCTGGAGATGCCGCTCGCCGTTGGCCAAGAGCCGATCGCGGATCTCCTCGATCGTGCCGCCGCATCGCACCGCGGTGAGAGCGTCGAAGAGCGGAAGCCGCGACCGCTCGTGGTAACGAACGTCGCCCGCCGCCACCAGCGGCACGCGCGTCCGGCGGGCCAGCCGGGCAAACCACTCGAGCCGCTCCGCGTCATCCCCGGCGAGGGCCACCTCGGCAAGCACATGCAGCCTGTCGCCAAACACCCACCGCCATTCGAGAAGCTGTTCCACGATCCGCCGCTCGTCATCCTGGCTGCCGTGCCCCCCAGAGGAGAGACAGGCCGCCAGTGGCACGCCGGCCACGAGCCCATCGGAGTGGGGCGCGATATCGTCGAGCGAAAGCCGACAGGCGCCGGCCCCCGCCATGGCCGAGCCGCCCGACGCCCCCACGGCAACGGCCTGCTCATAACCGCGGCTCAGCAGCCGGCAGAGGTTGGTGTAGCCCGTGCGATCGGCCACCCATACCACCAGCGGAGCGGCATTGACCGGCTCGAGTGCGGCGCCGACGACGAGCTTGAGCCCCGCCTGCTTCGCGGCGGCATGGGCCCGTACGATGCCGGCCAGCGTGGCATGATCGGTGATCGCCAGCGCCTCGTAGCCGAGCGATTTGGCCGTGGTCACCAGTTCGTCGGGATGCGACCCGCCACGGTGAAAGGAAAAGTTGGTCGTGCAATGCAATTCGGCGTAGCGCATCAGGTGAACATCCCGTGGAGAAACCAGGCACCGTCACGGAGCCGGCGAAACAGCCAATACCTTCCTCCTGTTTCCGTCTCGACGACGTAGTAGTCGCGACGGACGCAGGGGCCTCGCCACCAGGCCGTCTCGATCCGTTCCGGCCCATGTGCCCGGAACACCTGGTGAATCTCGCAATTCCAGCGAAACCGCAGTGGCGGACCGCCATCGCCGGGCGACAGCCTGCCGCCTGTCACGGGCACGACCGACACGGCCTCCAGCGGCACCGGATTGGGCAGCATCCATACTGGTCGCCGGCCAGCCGTCGGATGACCGCCACGCGGTGGAGAAGACGCCTTGGAAACCGTTGGAGGACGCAGGCCGGCAGGAACGGGCACCCAGGCATGCTCCGGCTGGGCGTCGGCCACGGACTGCGGCTCGAACACGGCGCCGCGGCCGAGCCGTCCAGCCAGCCGGTCGAGCAGCATGGCCACCTGGAGCACGCCATCATCGGCGGTGTGTCCGTCGATGCCACTGAAGAGCACCCGCTGCCGACAGTCGGCTGCGGCCACGGCGATCACCTCGACGGCGATTCCGTCGATCTCCCGTGGCGGCCGGAGCCGAGCCAGCCGCAGCCGCACCAAATCCACCAGGTGCTTCGCCGAAGCACTGGGACGAAACACGCCGATATCGATCACGATCGGCGCCGTGGAATGCCGCACGGCATCGCCACCCGGCGTCGGCTCGAGCCGCACCTGCAGGGAGGTGACGCCCTTGCCCTGCGCAGCCACCTCGGCCACACACCGCCCCACGAGCCGCTCGAGCATGGCCACGAGCATCTCTTCTCCGGCGTCCCGCATGGAGAAGGGAACCTCGAAATCGTGCGCAGCATGGGGCAGTTCAGCATCGGTCGGCGGCTCGAGCGGCTCGGCGCGCGAACCGGAAAACTCCGCCAGCCGTCGCTCGAGCACGGGCCCGAATCGTGAAACCAGACTCCTGCGAGGCAGCCGGAGCACGTCGCCGATCGACTCGGCCCCCACCTCGCCGAGTGCGGCCCGCGTGCGGTCGTCGAGCCGCAGTGCGACCACGGGCAGGTGGGCCAGCGATGCCCCCGAGCCACGGGGCACGACGGCCCACCGTCGCGGCCGCCGTCGTCGCACGTCATGAGCGACGGCCGTCGATCCCGCTGCTGGCATCGCGGGATCGGCATCCGCGCGCCCTCCTCCGGGCAGGTGCGTGAAATGGGCGGCCGCCCAGGCGGCGCCGGGCGTGTCGGCGATGGCCACCCTGGCATGGATGCCTCGGGCGGCGAGCGTCCAGGCCGCCGTGCGGGCCAGCAACTCCTCGCCTCCGAAGAAGTCGGCGGTGTTGGTGACGTCCACCATCAGGCATTCGGGATGGCCGTCGATGCGCGGCGATTGCTCCAGGGCCACGATCGGCGCGAAGCGTCGGCACCAGCGGGCCAGCTTTTCCAGAGCCATTCGATCGGCCGACGGATCATCGTGCTCGACGATGGCCGCATGGCAGGCCCGGGATCCATGCGCGAGCGACAGCATGGCCATCGCCTCGGCCAGTGACGTGCCCTCCGGAATCCGCACCGGAACCGCAGCTACGGCCTGCCGCTTGGCATGATGCCGCGACTGCTGCATGGCCTGCGACCACAGCCATGACACCACCCGCATCGCACCGCGGCCTTCGCGACGGCAGACGAAGACGGGCAGCGGCCGCCACTCCGGATGCTCGAGCAACCGCCGCTGCACAGGCCAGCGCGGCAGCCAGATCGCCATGACACGCGTCATGCGGCACCTCCCTGTGAGAGGAGAAATTCTCGCCCATGCGATGCTCGCTGAAGCTGACCATTTCCCGGCATGCCATCCAGCCGACGATCCACCACCACCGCTTCACGGCCCCGCACGAGATCGATCGCGACATCCACCGACCGCTCGGAAGAATCTCGTCGCTCGCCATGGACAGCGTTCGACCACGGGCCATCCAGCAGCGACAGCCGCAGCCGGCGCGAGCCGAGCATGCCATCCGCAACCGATGCCACGGCGATGCGGTGCATCGCCCACGACGGATTCCGCCGGGCACGCCCGGGCCGCACGAGGAGCCCGACGGTCTGACTCGAGCGGGATGCCAATTGCCAGCGGCGCATCGCTGTTGGGTGCACCTGCCGTGGCCACGCCAGCACGGCCGTCACGCCCGGGCACCGCAGGGCCTGGTCGATCACCCAGACTTCGTCGTCATCCCGTGCCGGACGGGCCACGATGCACTGCGACGGCGCGACGGCGCCGCCCGCCAGCCACGGCATCACGGCCGGTGGATGAAATCGTCCGGTACGGTCCACGACGAGAATCGTGCCGGACGGGGCCATGCTTCCCGCCAGTGCGACCGCGACCGCGACCGCGACCGTCGTCGCCCCCGATGCGTCGTCGTCAGCCAGCCACTCCACGAGGCTGCCGCGGGAAATGCCGCCCCGCGGCAGCAGGCGATCGAGGGACCGAAAGCCGCTCGAGACCACCTGCCTCTCTTGCATTCCGGGCATTTCCAGAATCGGCATGGATTCAGCTCCGCATCGGCACGACTCAAAAATGTACTTCTGTACAGTATCGAGAGCCGGAAATTTTGTCAACCATTCTTCAGATGCGTTTCCACCTCGCCCTCACCGCCACGCTCGCCCTCACCCTCGCTGCCGGGGCCGCTCCCGCGGCCGCCCCCTCACTGGCGACGCTGACGGCGTTTCAAGAGCGGCTTTCCCCGGCCGTGGCTGCCCGCCTGAAGGCGACGCCCCGACAGTACCGGCAGATCGAGCCCTCGCTCTACCACCTTGCCGCCGCCCACGCCGACCGGATCGGCCCGCTCCCGGAAGACGGCCAGGTCGCCCTGCTCGTGAAACTCGCCCGGTTCATCGACGCCCGCCGCACCGCTGCGGCCGACCGCATCGTGATCGGAAAGGGGCGAACGGTGATCGGCCTCCTCGACCCCGACCGCGGGCTCGACCCCAAGGAAATCACCACGATCGCCCGCGCCTACGGCGCCGAGCCTGTCGTCTTCAAGCGTGATGCCGACGGCGAAACGATCGCGAGCGTGGCCGATGATTTTCTTGCCATCGTATCCGCCGCCGCCCGCGGCGACACGCCCACGACGATCGTGGTGCTCGGGCACGGCCTGCCGGAGCAGATCCAAAGCTACGCCATCCCCTGCGAACGCCTCGCCGATGCTCTCCTGCCATCGACCGATGCGACACCGGACGGCCCCTCCGCTTCCGGGGTCGACACGGCCCTGGATCTCGGCCATCTCGTGCTCATCTGCGACGACTGCTACAGCGCCGACTTCAGCATCAACCTGGCCGCAGCGATGGAGCGAAAGTGCCGCCAGCGGTCGATCCCGCTCGCCTCGCTGCCGGTGATGATCGCCGGCACGAACCGAAACTGCGTGGGGCACGCCGACTTCGGCGCGGCATTCGTGCCCCATTTCTGGAAAGACGTGATCGAACTCTATTACGTCCGTCGCCCGCGGCAGGACGCGATCACGCTCCGTGACTTCTTCGAGAAGGTCGACAACATGATGTATGGCTACGGCCGCGCGCCGACGATCGGCCCGGACGGCACCGTGAGCTACCGCCTCGTCGATGCCGCGCAGTGCCAGGATCCGGTCGTCTTCGTGCCCCTGACCGACGACGATCTCGCCGCACTCCGCACGATCCTCGACCTGCCACCTGACGCACCGCTGCCGCGATTATTCGACATCGGCTAACCGCATTCGCAGGCTGAAGCCTGCGCCACATGGGGCGGGGTGAGGTGAGCGCTGCGGATAGATGAGGGGTTGCCCGTGCCATGGAGCCGGCGTTGCTGGCAAGCGCAGGCAGGATGCCGAAAGC
>CAZONY010000178.1:0-3454 GCA_964581215.1 uncultured Chitinophagaceae bacterium
GATGCCGAGTTCCTCGACGCTCACTTCCTCGCCCGCCCGGGGGCCTCCCGAGACGACGACCTTCGGGCCCTTTCCGGAGAGATTCCTTATGAGCGTGGATCGCAGGTACTGCGCAGCATCCTCGGGTTTGTGGTGCGGTTCGTTGTGGAAATGGTGTCCGGCGAGTTCCACGACCCAGCCTGAGCCCCGGGGACCCGCCGGACCCTGCGGGCCTTCGGCACCGGTGGCTGGGCTCCCATCCGGCAGGGGCGGCTCGGGCGGCCGAACTGCGTCCGTGGCCGGCTGAGCCGCGGCGTTGTCGGGCGCGGCCGGATCGGCCTCCGCCGCCGGCTCCCCGCCATCCGTCTCATCCGTCGGTTCGTGCGCCGCCTCGGCCGGATGGGTGAGTTCCCACTGCTTTTTCACGGAGCTGAACCAGGCAGCGAGGTCGGGGACGTACTGACAATCCATCCGCTCGATGTAGACCTCGTTGCGATCGGCGATCGGGATGGGCTGCTGTCTGCCACCAGGCTCGTCGCGCGGGAGCAGCGACTCGACGGCCCGCACCATGTCGAGCGACTGGAACCGCCGGCTCTGGACGGCGAGCAGATAATCCTGGATGACCACGCACTGCTTCTGTCGCTTGACGATTTCGTCGAGCGACCCCGTCGCGCTCTGGGAACGGGCCTTGGCCCGCTCGGCCTCGCCCAGGGCGCCGGCGTAGAGCTTCGCGTCGAAGCTCCTGAGGGCCAAAACCCCTCCCGTAAAGGCGATCGCGCCGGCGATCAGGAGGCCGATCAGGGCCGCCGCCGCCCAGGGCTTCTTGGCGTCGATCTGACGTTCCACCACGATCCGCTGCGGCAGCAGGCTGGTCGTGATCCCCGCCCGGCCGGCCGCCTGCACGGCCAAGCCGTAGCTCGTGCCGAATGCCAGCCGGTTTTCCCGGAAAAGCGGCTTCTGCATCGCCTTCTCGGCGTCCAAATGGCGAAACAATTCGAACCGCTTCACCGGAAGCTGGAGCTGTTTGCCGACGAAGTCGCTGAGACCACGCAGCCCGGCCGCGTTGCCGAGCATGAATACGCTGCCGATCTCGGCGGTCCGGTCGGTGCTGGTGAAGTAACTGAGCGATCGCTGCAGTTCGAGAGCGAAGTCATCGAACACCGGGCGCATGGCGGTGTACACGGCCTTCGGATCCTCGGACCGGACCGCGTTTCGCTTGACCTCCTCCGCCCGCGCGAACGTCAGCTTCTGGTCCTTGATGAGCGCTTTCGTGAAACTGCTTCCGCCGATCGAGATGCTCCGTTGCCAGATTCGCAGGCCGTTGGTGACGACGATGTCGGTTGCATCGACGCCCATGGACACCAGGGCGATTGACGGCGGCGGCTTGTCGGGATCGATGTCGGCGGGGGCCGGCAGCAGGTCGAACATCACGAGGTTGGCCAGGGCGACGGGCGCCAACTGGAGGATGTCGACCCGCACGCCCGACTCGACGAGCGGGGCGAGGGATCTCTCCACCTGATCGCTCTTCATGGCGAAGATGGCGACTTCGGCGTCGATCACGAACCCGCTTTCCTCCATGCCTCCGGCCAGCCGCTGCCAGGCCCAGACGACCTGATCGAGCGGAAAGGGAATCTGCTGCCGGGCCTCGTATTTGACGATGTCGGGAATCTTCTTGGCCTCGATCGGCGGCAGCTTGATGAACTTGGTCAGACCCAGCTGGCCGGGCACCGAGACGGCCACGACGTCGTTGGCGAGGTTGTGACGCCCCGTCAGCTCCGCAAGAGCATTGCGGATGAGCTCCGCGGGGTTGGCGTCGGGCTGCGAAAGAAACGTCGGGTATTCGATGTACTCGAATGCATCGACCACCAGCTTCCGCGGCTCATCTCCGGGACGGCAGCGCAGTGCCTTGAGGGCAGCCTTGCCGATGTCGATGCCCCATGTGTAGGGCGAGCGTGCCATGAGATGGCTTCCGGAAAACGTGAGCCAGGAACCGCGACGATGCGAACGGGACGAGAGTTCCTCGCAATCATCACTTTACGGCCGCATTTTGCGGGGTGTCAAACGCTCCGGCTCGGTGGCCGCACGGCCGCGGTGCGGCGGGGTAGACTTTCACGACCACCATGCCCCCGCGACGCCTCACGGTCTTCTTTCCCTGCCATTCGCTCGGCGACTTTCCCACGTGGCTCGGCGAGGGAGAGGCGGACGACCTGCTCGTGGCCTGGACGGCCGCCTGGCATCCGCGACTCCTCGCCGCCAGCGGCCGGCTGCCGGCATGGGCGAGTGCCGACGCGCCTCCCGCAGACGCGGACGCGATCATCGGCATCGTTCCCGCTTCCGCGGAGGAGCGGTGCTCGGCACACGTCGATGCCACGGCGTGGGCGGAATCGCACTGGGTGCGGGGCACCCATGGCCGCGAGGCGATCGTGGCTGCGGCCTGCACCGCCGCCGGAGCGACCGCGGAATCATCCCCGGCCGTCGAGGCGACGGCCGCCGATTTCCACGCACTCGGCCTCGCCTGGCTGCTGGCCGAACTGCTCGCCCGCAGGATGCGATCGGAGACGGGGCTCGAGTCGTCGGGCTTCGAGGCGGCGGCCGTGGATGCCGCCCGGGCGGCCGTCGCCGGAGACGAGGCCTCCGCCCGCAGCCGCTTGGCGGAATGCTTCGCGGCGTTGGAGACGGCGCGGTCGCACTATTATCCGGTGGACGTCTGGTTGCTCGACCTCGTGCTGCTGGCGTCCACGACCCTCGGGGCCGGGCTCGACAAGGAACTGCGATCCCCGGTCCCCCAGGCCCTTGTCGCCACGGGCGAGGTGATCGCGACGCTGGCCGCCCGGAATCCGGCCGCGCTGCAGGCCGTTCGCGATCGCGTCGCCGTCGGTACGCTCGCCCCCGTGGGCGGCCGCGGCGATGAGCGGCCGCTCGACCTGCTCACGCTCGACGGCATCGGGCGGTCGCTCGACGAGGGCATGGCAGCCTGGCGGGAGCACGTCGGGCGGTGCCCCACGACCTTCGGCCAGGTGGCCGGCGGCTCGTCGGCGTTTCTGCCCGGCCTGCTGGTGCGCCGGGGCTTCACCGGCGCGATCTGGAACCTCTTCGACGGCACCCCGCTGCCGGACCCCGGCGCGGGCCGCATTCTCTGGGAAGGGAGGGGGGGAGTGGCGATCGACGCGGTCGCTCGCCCGCCCGTCGATGCCCGCCGGGCCGGCTCGTTCATGGCCCTCGCCGAGACGCTCGGCAACGCCATGGATCATGACCACACGGCGGTCGTTCCGTTCGCCCATCATGCCGGTACGGCCAGCCGTTGGCACGACGACTTCCGCAGGATCGCCTCTTGGAGCAAGGCGTTCGGCGAGTTCGTCACGCCCGACGATTTCTTCCGGCGTACGGCGGGCGTCGGCGTGCGGGTCGAGTTTGCGGCGGATGCCTATCCGGTCACGCTTCCCGTCGATGGCCGCCCGCTGCGCGAGCAGGTGAC
>CAZONY010000178.1:3554-5466 GCA_964581215.1 uncultured Chitinophagaceae bacterium
AGCATTCCGCGATGGTGGCCGATGCCATCACCCATGTCGCGGGGACGATTCGCAGCTGCGGCCGATTGACTGCGGCGGATGGCACGGAGGTGGGCACGTTCGTGCAACGCGTGTCGCTGGCCGCCCACCTCCCGGTGGTGCTGCTCGACATCGAGATCCGGCTGGCGGCGCCGCTCACCGGCCCCGTGCTCGAGTCCTACGCCGCCTGCCGGTTTGCCTGGCACGAGAACGAGATGCCGGACATCGTCCGCAGCCTCCACCTCGAGCCGGTGGTCACGGAACGGTGGCGGTTCACGGCTCCCCACTTCATCGAGATTCGCCCTGATGCGGGACGGCAGGCGCGCTCATCGACGTGGCTCTTCATGGGAGGGCTCCCTTGGCATGTCCGCTCGGGCGAGCACATGCTCGACGCGATCCTGCCGGCCGACGATCGCGATGCGGTCGCCTGCCGGCTGGCGATCGGCGTGGGGGTCGAGCGGCCCGAAGACCTGGCCATCGAACTGGCGGCCGATCGCACGTAGCCGACGGGTCGGCGAACCGATACCCTCTTCTCCCATGATCGTCACACTGGACGGACCGGCGGGCGCGGGCAAGAGTTCGGCAGCCCGTGCGTTGGCCGCGCGACTCGGCTTCTGCTACATGGATACCGGGGCCATGTACCGGGCCGTGGCCCTCGTCGCCCTGGATCGCGGCATTCCTCTCGATGACGCCGCCTCGCTGGCATCCTTGGCGGAAGCGATCACGATCGAGTTTCGCGATGGCCGGGTGATCGTGGACGGCCGCGACGTGTCGCTGGACATTCGCACCGACCGCATCACGCAGGCCACCCGGCCCGTGGCCGATGCCCCGCCCGTGCGGGAGGCCATGAAGCGGCTGCAACGGCGGATGGCGGAGGGCATCGACGTCGTCACCGAAGGACGCGATCAGGGCTCGGTGGTGTTTCCGGGCGCCGCGCTCAAGGTGTTCCTCACCGCATCGCCGGACGAACGGGCCCGACGGCGCCACCGCGAAGAGCAGGGCCGCGGCCATGACGTGATGCTGGCGACGATCCTGGCCGCGCAGTCGCAGCGCGACGAGGGGGATCGCACGCGGGCGGTGGGGGCGATGAAGCCGGCTCCCGACGCCGTGATCGTGGAAACCGACGGCCTGAGCCTGGAGCAGGTGGTCGACCGACTCGCGGCCATGGTCGCGGAGCGGGGCGGCGCATGACGGCGACGGATGGTCCAGCGCGATCGGGTGGTGGGCACAGCGCGTTCGGCCGTTGTCTCTACGCCTCGTTGTGGGTGCTCTGCCGCACGCTCGGCGTGGCCGTGTTCGGCTTTCGATCCCGGTTCGTCGAGCCGCTGCCTCCGGCCGGAGGGCTCGTCGTGCTTTCCAGCCATCAGAGTCACCTCGATCCGCTGCTCCTCGGCCTGGCCGCCGACCGGCGGCTGTCGAGCCTGGCCCGCAGTTCGCTCTTCACGTTCGGACCGTTCGGTGCGGTGATCACGGCGCTCGACGCGATCCCGATCAACCGGGAGGCCTCGACGGTGCAGGCCATGAAGACCGTGATCGACCGGCTTCGCCACGGCGCCGCCGTGGTGATCTTCCCGGAGGGATCGCGGACCGCCGATGGGCGGCTGGGCGTCATGAAGGGTGGATTCACGCTCCTGGCGAAGAAGGCGGGAGTTCCCATCGTGCCGGTGGCGATCGTGGGAGCGTACGAGTGCTGGCCACGAACGCGGCTGATGCCACGACCGGGGCGGATTCGGCTGGAGTTCGGCCGCGTGATCTCCGCTGCCGAGGTGGAGGCCCTCGATGATCGCGCCCTGTTCGAGGTCTGTCGCGGCGAAATCACCGCGCTGGACGCGCGGGCCCGTCAGGCCCGGAACCCGAACAGCCGCTGATCCATCCCGGCAGTCCCTCCATAATC
>CAZONY010000179.1:0-5434 GCA_964581215.1 uncultured Chitinophagaceae bacterium
TGACGTTGGCGTCGACCCGCAGGCTTCCCTCCTGCATGTTGCAGTCGCTCACGCCGAGGTAGACCAGGAGCAGCTTGAGTTCGTTGAGCCAGGCCCGTGCCTCCTGCGGGCTGCGCAGGTCGGGCTGGGTGACGATCTCGCACAGCGGCGTGCCGGCACGGTTCAGGTCGATCCGACTGTCGGCCGTGCCCCCCGCCTCGTCGTGCATGCTCTTGCCGGCGTCCTCCTCGAGGTGGACGCGGATGATCCCCACCCGCCGCGCGAAGGCTCCCTTCGGATCGACCACCTCGAGGTGGCCGTCGGACGAGAATGGCAGATCAAACTGGCTGATCTGATAGCCCTTGGGGAGGTCGGGGTAGAAGTAGTTCTTCCGATCCCACTTCGTGAACGGGGCGATCCGGCACTCGAGAGCCAGCGCCGCCCGGAGGGCCAGATCGAAGGCATGACGGTTCATCACCGGCAGCGATCCGGGCAGCCCGAGGCACGTCGGGCAGACCTGCGTGTTGGGCGGGCTGCCGAACGTGGTGGGGCAGCCGCAGAAAAGCTTGGTCTTCGTCTGCAGTTGGACGTGCACTTCCAGCCCGATGACGGTCGTGAAGGGGGCGGCGGTGGTCGGGGTGGATGCCATACGCGAACGATCAGCCGATCGCCTTGGGGCGCCGGGTATGCCAGTCGGTGAGCCGCTGAAACCGGTCGGCGGCCCGCAGCAGCAGCGGCTCCGCGAGCGCCGGCGCCTGCAGCTGGAAGCCGACCGGCAGGCCACCCTTCGTGAAACCGCATGGAAACGAGATGCCCCCCACCCCGGCCAGGTTCGTGGCCACGGTGTAGAGATCGACGAGGTACATGGCCAGGGGGTCGTCGGTCTTTTCCCCGAGCTTGAAGGCCGGCGTGGCCGACACCGGTCCGCCGATCAGATCGACCTGCCCGAACGCATCGAGATAGTCCTGCCGGATCAGCCGGCGGACGCGGAGCGCCTTGGCGTAGTAGGCGTCGTAGTAGCCGGACGAAAGGGCGTAGGTGCCGAGCATGATCCGCCGCTTCACCTCGGGGCCGAATCCCTCGGCCCGACTGCGGCAATACATCTCCACCAGCGGCGACTCGAACGCACCGGTCGGC
Source organism: uncultured Chitinophagaceae bacterium (assembly GCA_964581215.1). Lineage (GTDB taxonomy): Bacteria > Planctomycetota > Planctomycetia > Pirellulales > UBA1268 > CACORA01. The sequence continues at coordinate 1,117 of CAZONY010000179.1, forward strand.
GGTGCCAAATTTTCCTGGGCCCCGCCAGGCTCGGCCCGGTGCCCCCGTCCGGGCTCGGCCCGGTGTCCCCGTCCGGGCTCGGCCCGGTGTCCATAGTGGGCACCGTCGTAGCGGGCCAGATTGCTCGACGCCTCGCACGGAGCCACGAGGTAGTAGGTCGGCACGCCATGCTTCGCGTGCGGCAGCTTCACGTCGTGAATCGTCGCCCCCGCCGCCTTGAAGACGGCGAACGCCTCCTCGACGCCCCTGGCCACCTCGGGGTCGAGGCCCTCGGCATAGTGCTCGGCGACGCGGCCGATCCGCACGCCTTCGAGCGGCTTTTCGAGCAATTCGGTGTACCGCGGCACCTCGTCGGCCAACGATGTCGAGTCGCCGGGGTCGTGGCCGGCGATCGCCTCCAGCACCAGCGCGCAATCGGCGGCCGAGCGAGCCATCGGCCCGATCTGGTCGAGGCTCGAAGCGAATGCCACCAGGCCACGGCGGCTGACCCGGCCGTAGGTGGGCTTGAGCCCGGTGATGCCGCACAGCCCCGCCGGCTGGCGGATCGAACCGCCGGTGTCGGACCCGATGGCCACCGGGGCCATGTCGGCGGCCACGCACGCCGCCGATCCGCCGCTCGAGCCGCCCGGCGCCCGGGAGAGATCCCACGGATTCCGCACCGGGCCGAAGGCCGAATTCTCGTTCGAGCCCCCCATCGCGAACTCGTCCATGTTCGTCTTGCCGACGATCACGGCGTCGGCCTCACGAAGGCGGCGGACGGTGTCGGCATCGTAGGGCGGCCGGTAGCCGGCGAGCATCTTCGAGGCGCAGGTCGTCGGCAGATCGGCCGTGCAAAGGGCGTCCTTCACGGCGACGGGCAGGCCGGCCAGCAGTCCCAGCGGCTTGCCCGCTTTCCGCCGGGCGTCGATCTCGGCCGCCCGGCGGAGCGCCCCCTCGCGATCGACCGCGAGAAAGGCGTTGATCGTCGGGTTCAGGCCCGCGATGCGGTCGAGAAAGGCCTCGGCGCATTGCACGGCCGAAACATCGCCGCGTTTCACGGCGGCCACGAGATCGACGGCGGACCGCTCGAGCAGTTGCATGGGATCAGGCGGCTCCCGAATCACCGAGCACCGCCGGCACGAGGAAGCATTCGCCGTCGTGTCGGGGAGCCGACCGGAGCGCCTCGTCGGTCGTGAGCGAAGGCTTCACCACGTCATCGCGAAACACGTTCGCGGCATCGAGCGGGTGGGCCAGCGGGGCGACGTTCGCCGTGTCGATCGCCTCCAGCTGCGACACGAATCCCACGATCGAACCGAGCTGGCTCGTCATGCGGTCGAGTTCGGCGTCGGAGAGCGCCAGCCTGGCCAGCGAGGCGACCTTCGCAACTTCCTGACGGGAGATCGGCATCGTGATCCCTCCGCCGGCCGTCAGGGACGAGCCCGGGGACCCGACGGCACCGACTCCTCGGCGGCCGGCTTGGCCTTTTCGACCTTCGGCAGCCGGAAGGGCTGCTGGTGGACGAGCTTGGCGACCTTTCCACTCTTGATGCACTGCGTGCAGACGAGCATCGACGTGTTCGTGCCGCGGCCGACCGTCACCCGCAGCCGTTGCAGGTTGGGCTTGAACTTGCGTCGGGAGATGCCGGTGACCTTCGTGCCGACGCCGCCGAGGTACTTGGCCTTGCCGCGGGTGGTGACGGAGTTTCCCATCGAGAAACCCTTGGAGCAGATCTCACAGCTGCGTGCCACGGACGTGTCTTTCCAATGCGCGAGGGAGGGCGTGGGGATCGAGTCGACGAAGGGGAAAGGATAGTGTTTTCAGGGCTTTCTGCAAGCCGAGCTGCGGAGCGGGCGGCTTTTCACGGGGCGGCCGCCAGCAGCCGCAGCACGGCGTCATGGACGACGCCGTTGGTGGCCACGCCGTCGCCGGAGTCGATCCGGGATCGCCCCTGCCAGTCGGTGAACCGGCCCCCCGCCTCCGTGATGACCGTCTCGACCGCCGCCGCATCCCAAGGATTGAGCAGCGGGTCGGCCATCACCTCGGCCCGGCCGGTGGCGACGAGCAGGTAGCCGTAGCCATCGCCCCACGAGCGCGCCAGCCCGCAGGCGGATTCGAGCCGGCGGCGGGCGGCATCCCCCGCGGTGCCGTCGGCCCGCTTGCCGAACGACGTGAAGTCGCTCGAGCAGACGAGCGATTGCTGCAGCGTTGCGTGCGACGAGACGCGGGCCGGTTGCGGCGGGGCGGTGCCGCGAACGTGCCATGCCCCGCCCCCCGCCGTGGCGTAGGCAATCTCGTCGAGCGCCGGGATGGCGATGATGCCCAGCACGCCGCGGCCGTCGCGACGGCATCCCACGAGCGTCGCGTAGAGGGGCACGCCGCGGATGAACGACTTCGTGCCGTCGATTGGATCGACGATCCACTCATGGCCGGAGGAGCCGGCGACAGGGCCCGTCTCCTCGCCGAGGAAGGCATCGTCCGGGAACGCGGCCAGCAGCCGTTCGCGGAGGATCGACTCCGCGGCGTGGTCGGCCTGGGTGACGGGCGAGCGGTCGTCTTTCTCCACCACGGTGAGCGCCTCCGAGCGGAACCAGCTGAGCGTCTCGGCGGCGGCCGCCCGGGTGGCCGCCAGGGCGGTGTCGAGCCGGCGGACGATGTCGGAGTTCGTTGGAGCGTTCATGGTGTCGCCGGGGTTTCCGGTGGCTGTCGGAGCGAGACCAGCACCAGCACCGCCGCGCCGATCACCAGCCACGTGTCGGCCAGGTTGAAAATGGGCCAATCGATGATTCCCTCGAGCCGAAAGTGAATCCAGTCACGAACGGCCAGCACGGGCTCGCCGACCCGGTTCGGCGGGCCGTGCCAGCGGAGGCCGGGCAGGCCGAGGCGGTCGTAGAGGTTGCCGACGATGCCGCCGGTGATCAGGGACAGCGCGAGCACGAGCCAGGGGTCGGTGCGCGTGGCGGGCCGGAACATGACCCCCACGATGCCCGCGATCGCCGCCACCGAAATGGCGGCGAAGACCAGGCCCATCCCCTGCCCCATCCCGAACAGCGCCCCCTCGTTGAGGTTCGTTTCCAGCGTGAGCATGTCGCGAACGATGACGATGCCCGGTCTTTCGCCCGGCATGCCCAGCCGGCTGAACAGAACCGACTTCGTGACGAGGTCGATCGCGGCGGCTGATCCCGCGACGCCGCAGAAGAGCGGCCAACTCGCAGCAAGCACACCGGCCCTCGGGGGCTCGCCGTCGGCAGTCCGTGCCATGAGAGGGGGCTGCGGCCGGTCAGCGGGGCTGCCGCGGGCGGCCGCTGTCGCCGTTCTCCAGTTTCTCGGCGCACCGAATGCAGGTGGCGGCATACGGCAGAGCCTCGAGCCGCTTCTTGGCAATCACGCCCCCGCATTCCTCGCAGGAGCCGAATTTCTTCAGCCGTATGCGTTCGAGGGCCCGTTCCACGAGGTCGAGGGTCTCGCCTTCGGTCGCCATGAGCGAGAGCGTGAACTCCTGCTCGTAGGCGTCGGTGCCGAGATCCGCCATGTGGATCGGCATCGTGGAAAGGTCGCCGCTGGCCTCGGCCCGGGTCTTGCGAAGAGCCTCGTCGGCCATCGTCGTCACGTCGCCAAGCAGCCGAGCCCGTAGGTGCTCGAGCGAAGCCTTGAAAACCTTGAGTTCCGCCGCCTTCATCATTGGTTGTCCGCCCATGGAGGGTCCGCCTTTGGGAACCAGACGGCCGTCGCCGACCGCCGATGAATAAGCCTTCTAGAATAGTGATGGACGTTTGGCCTGTCAAACTGGCAGGCTTCGTTCAAATTTTTTGCCCGGCATGCCGAAAAACGATCTCAAGGCCGCTGGTGGCTGGGTTGATGGTTTGCCAGTCGCGACCTACCTTTGATTGAGCGCAGGCTCGCCACCCGGCATCGGCCACGACCAGGCCGCCGCGACACGGGGCCTCTCCACCAGGAGTGTTTTCGTGGCCGTCGCCGCCCGCACCGACCTTGCTTTTCAGCAGTGCATCTCGCCCGCCTGTGCCGCCACGTTTTCCGTGGACGAGGTGCTGACGAGCTGTCCGTCCTGCGGCAACCTGCTGGATGTCGCCTACGACTGGGATCGCCTGCGACCGCCGACCTCGTTCGAGGTGTTCGAGCGGAAGTGGATACGACGCAGCGACCCGCTGGCCTACAGCGGCGTATGGCGGTTTCACGAGATGCTCCCCTTCGCGCCGCGCGAGAGCGTGGTGACGATCGGCGAGGGGCAGACGTTGCTCTCGGCGTCCGACGGCGTGGGGGCCTACATCGGCATGAAGCCGGGGCGGCTGTTCCTCGAATACGAGGGGCTCAACCCCTCGGG
>CAZONY010000180.1:0-5431 GCA_964581215.1 uncultured Chitinophagaceae bacterium
AGCAGCCGCCGGCGAGGTACTCGGCGTACGACAGCCCGACGCGGTCGGCGCTGGTGGCGACGACACCGCGGAGGAAGGTCGCGGCGAGGAGACCGATCACCACCACGACGGTGGCGACGAGCAAGCGCGGGATGTAGTTGACCACCTCACCCATCGCCGACGTGACGCTCTCGAGGCCGAGGATGTTGAAGCCGGCCATCACGAAGACGCACATCAGGAGCCAGAACACGAGGCCGCCGACGATCGCGGGCACGGGCCGCTTGATGCCGACGTCGTTCATGCTCGTGGCCAGACCGCTCTTCTCCGCGGCGGTCTGCAGGCCGATCTTGTCGGCGATCACCGTGATCAGGCTGCCGACCCAGCGGGCGATCACGTAGCCGATCACCAGCACCGATACCATCGCCACGAGCTTGGGCGCCAGCATGATCACCTGGCCCCAGGCCTGGGTGAAACTGTCGACGAGCGCCTGCTTGGAAACATTCACGGTTTCGGCAGCCGTCTGCCCGACCGTCGTGAAATCTGCCATGGTTGTCATTTCCCCTTTGGAAACCTGTGAAACTCTTCCGGCGGTCTCTTCTCCGCCGTCAGAAGATGAGTTGCCGCCCCCCGCGACCGTGTCACGAAAAATTTTTGTCGGGGCCGCCGAGCCCGGAAAAAGCCGGGGCGGTCAGGGGGCGGGGGGCGTTTTTCCCGTCTCGGGCCGATCGGGCCAGCGGCCGGTCACCGTGAACCGGATGGCGGCGGCCAGGGCGGCCGCCATGTGGACGACGGCCAAGGTGGCCGCGCCCACCGAGAACTCCACAACGTGCAGGATCAGCAGCCGTGGATTCAGCTTGCGGCGGACCCCGGCCCGGATGGTGCGGGTGTCCGGCACCGGTGGCACGTCGATGTGGGCGAGGCGTTCGAGCGGGTCCATCGGGTTCATCCTTTCACGGCGGTCTCGTCGCCGAACAGGGGGCCGGCCTTGGCGGCCAGTTTTTCGCGGATGCGGCTGATTCGCATCCGGCAGGCGCCCGCCGAGATGCCGAACATCTCGGCCAGGAGATCGTAGTCGTGCCCTTCGGCAAACCGCATCAGCACGAGGGCCCGGTCCTCTTCGTCGAGCCCGTCGAGCAGCGCGGTGACGTCGTGGCCGGCGTCGATCGCGGCGGACGGCTGCGGAGCGGCATCGGCGGTGGCGGCGATCCGCTCGTCCGTGCCGGGTTCCTCGCGGCGGCGGCGACGGGTTCGCGACCGGCGGAGCGTGAGGCAGGTGCGCACGGCCACGCCGTGGAGCCAGGTCGTGTAGGCGGAGCGGCCGGCGAACTTGCCGCGGTCGAAGAACAGCCGCACGAACACTTCCTGCGCCGCATCCTCGGCATCGTGCTGCGTGCCCATGAGCCGCCAGCAGACCCGCCACACCCGCTCGCGATGCCGGTCCATGAGGGCCGTGAAGGCGAGGCCGTCCGATCCCTCGCGTGCCGCCTGCGCCGCCAGGTCTTCGTCGGTCGGTTCTGAAGGATCGCCGCTCACGCCGGAAAAGTGTCGTCGGCGACGCGGGATGTGGCGAGAGCGGTTTCCATCACCCGCGAAGCGCCGCCGCGGCCCGGGCGAGGGCCTCGTCCACCACAGCCTCGCGATCGGCCTCGGCCACGATCCGCACGATCGGCTCGGTGTTGCTGCCGCGGACGAGCAGCCAGCCGCCGTCCCAGTCGAGCCGCAGGCCGTCGAGCCGGCTGGCCGCGGCCGTGGGAAACGCCGCTTCGATCCGGTCGATCGCCGCCGCGAGCGCCTGGCCGCGCAGATCGGGCGTGAGGTCGACCTTCGTCTTTTTCATGACCAGCCTCGGCAGCCCGTCGGCAAGGTCGGCCAGCGGCGTGATCGTGTCGCCGGCGCACATCCGGTCGAGGATCAGGGCCAGGGCGGAAAAACTGTCGCGGACGAGGCCCACGCGGGGATCGATCACGCCGCCATTCCCCTCGCCGCCGAGCACGGCCCGGACGGCCAGCATCCGATCGACGACGTTGGCCTCCCCGACCGCCGACACGTGGCAGGGCACGCCGTGCCGCGCCGCGATCCGCGCCGCCATCATGCTCGTCGAGCAGTTGACGACGATCGCCCCCGGGGACTTCGTCAGCACGTGATCAACGGCCAGCGCGAGCGTGCATTCCTCGCCGATGTATCGGCCGTCGGCCGTCGCGATCGCCAGCCGGTCGGCATCGGGATCCTGGAAGAAGCCGACGTGCGCACCGGCGGCGGCGATCTTCGGCAGCAGCGCCGAGAGATTGGCGGCGGTCGGCTCGGGCTCGTGCTCGAAGCGGCCGTCCGGCGTGCCCCCCTCGATGATCGCGTCGCAGCCGAGATGCTCGAGGAGCGGCCGGGCGACACGGCTGCCGGCCCCGTGGCCACTGTCGAGCCAGACCCGCGGGCGGTGGCGGCGGATCGCATCGACGTCCACGGTGGCTGCCACGAGCCGCACGTGGGCGGCCGTGCCATCGACCGGGCGCAGGCCGCCCGGAGGACCGCCGCGGCCGCCCGGAAGCGACGCCGTTGCAAACCGTTCCTTGACGAGGGCTCCGTCGGCCGCCGGAAGCACGCGGCCGGCCGCCGAAAAAAGCTTCAGGCCGTTGTACGGCGCGGGATTGTGGCTGGCCGAGATCTGGATGCCGCCCGCGGCCCGTTCCTCCCGGACGACGATGCCCACGGTCGGCGTGGCGGCGACGCCGCAGTCAAGCACGTCGCGGCCGAGCGACCGGAGCATGCTCGCGATGGCGTCGGCGAGCAGGGGGCCCGACTCCCGGCCGTCGCGGCCGAGGACGACGGGCCCGGTGGGCAGGGTGGCGACGAAGGCGGCGGCATACCGCGCCGCCACGTCGGCGGTGAGCGACGAGCCCACGACGCCGCGGAGCCCGGACACACTGACGATGAGCGGGTCATCCATGAGCGTTGGTGGCGCGCTGGCGCAGCAGGGGCGTTGGCGGAGGGCACTCGCCGGGGGGAAACCAGCAGTATAAAACGGCCGTCGCAGCAGCCCCTACTCCGGTTTCGCCGCCTTCCGAATGGGAGTTCGACCATGCCTCCTTCCCTCGCCCCGCGTCTGGATGCCATCGCCGCCGCCGAGCGGGCTGGGCTGATCACCGCGCACTCCGCCACCACCATGCGAGACTGGCTCACGCAGCCGCGGTATGCGGAGTTCGCCGCCGAACTGGCCGCCCGGATCGACGCCGCGATCCAGGACCCGGCGGCGTGGAAGCCGCTCGACGACGTCTACTGGACCGTAATCCCGTTCGGCACCGGCGGCCGTCGCGGGACGATGTTTCCCGTCGGCTCCAACGCGATCAACGACCGCACGATCGGGGAGAGCGCCCAGGGGCTGGCCGACTACGTCCGCAGCGTGATCCCCGCCGGCGAGACGCCCAGCTGCGCGATCGCCTACGACACGCGACACCGCTCGGAACACTTCGCGCGGCTCTGCAGCGAGGTGCTCCTGGCGGCGGGGTTCGACGTCTTTTTCCTGAACGGCTTCCGCAGCACCCCCGAGCTTTCCTATGCGGTGCGGCACACGCGGGCCACCTGCGGCATCATGGTGACGGCCAGCCACAACCCACCCAGCGACAATGCCGTGAAGGTCTACTGGGCCGGCGGCGTGCAGGTGCTCCCGCCGCACGACAAGGGGATCATCGACCGCGTGATGAAGGTAGACGCGATCCACCGCACGCCGTTCGAGGCGGGCGTGGCGAGCGGTCACGTGCGATTCGTGGAGGCGGAAATCGACCCGGCGTTCGTGGCGGCGGTCCTCGCGCAGGCAACGCCGGGGCCGCGCGACGTCTCCATCCTCTACACGCCGCTCCACGGCGTGGGGGGCAGCGCAGTCGTGCCCGTGCTCGCCGGCGCCGGCTTTCGGAAGGTGCGGCTCTACGGCCCGCAGGAAACACCCGACGGCGACTTCCCGAACGTGCCCGGGCACGTGGCCAATCCCGAAAACCCGGCCGTGCTCGGCGGACCGATCGAGGAGGCCGAGGCCCGGGGCGACGACCTCGTGATGGCGAGCGACCCCGATTGCGACCGGCTTGGCGCGGCCGCCCGGCTCACCGCCGCTCCCGCGGCCGGGTGGAAAACGTTCACCGGCAACCAGATCGGCGCCCTGCTCGCCGACTGGGTGCTCGCCGGCCGCCAGGCCCGCGGCGAACTGCGACCCACCGACCACGTGATCACGACGCTCGTCACGACCGGCCTCATCCGCCGGATCGCCGCGGCCTACGGCGCGACCGCCGTCGATACGCTGCAGGTGGGCTTCAAGTGGATCGGTCAGGCGATCGACCAGACCGGCCCCGAGCATTTCGTGTTCGGCTGCGAGGAGTCGCACGGGTATCTGGCCGGCACGCACGTCCGCGACAAGGATGCGAGCGTGGCCGCGCTCCTGTTGGCCGAACTCGCGGCCAGCCTGAAGGCCGCGGGCCGCACGCTGCACGAGCGGCTCGACGAACTGTTGTGCGCGCATGGCTGCCATCTGGAGCGACAGATCGCGATCACGCTGCCCGGGGCCACGGGCATGGATCGGATGAAGGAGATCATGGCGATGCTGCGGGCGGAGCCGCCGGTGAACCTCGGCGGGCTCGACGTGGTGCGCACCCGCGACTACGCGAGCCTGACGACGAGCGCCGCCGGCGCCGCGGGGGTGCCGTTCACCGGCGCGAAGGGCGATCTCGTGATCTTCGACCTGGCCGGGCTTCCCGATGCCGGATCAGGGACGCCGGGCCATTTTCCCGCGCTGGGCAACGCGGTGGCCGCCCGACCCTCGGGCACGGAGCCGAAGATCAAGTTCTATCTTTTCGCGGTTGCCCCGCCCTGCTCGATGGCGGAACTCCCCGCCGTGAAGGCCGGCCTGGCCGCCCGTCTCGACGCTCTCGAGAAAGACCTTCGTCGTCTCACGGGCGTATGATCAGCGGCGCCGTGCCGACGTCCGGGGACGCAGGGCTACAATCGGGGCGTGGATGAAACCCCGGAAAAAACCGCCGAGACGCTCCCGGCCGACACCGATGCCGTGGCGGCGGCCCGCGATCGATCCGCCGCCGCCGAGAAGGTGAGGGGCTTTCCGACGACGCCCGGCGTCTACCTCATGAAGGACGCCGTCGGCCGCGTCATCTACGTCGGCAAGGCGAAGAACCTGCGGGCCCGCGCCGGCAGTTACTTCCTGAAGGCGGCCGCCGAGGACCGCCGCACGGCCGACCTCGTTCGCGAGATCCGTGATATCGACTACCTCGAGGCAGAGAGCGAGGTCGATGCGCTGCTGCTCGAGAGCCGGCTCGTCAAGGACGTGCAGCCGCGGTTCAACTCCGACCTCAAGGACGACAAGACCTTTCCCTACCTCCAGATCACGACCCATGAAGACTTTCCACGGGTCGAGTTCACGCGGACGCCGCGACAGAAGGGGGTGAAGCTCTACGGGCCC
>CAZONY010000181.1:0-5402 GCA_964581215.1 uncultured Chitinophagaceae bacterium
AGGAGCAGGAGGCCCGCCGGGCGCTCGACGATTTTCTGCAGAAGATCGAACTCGATTGACGCACACGCCGGGCGACGCTGGCCGCGGCCGGGGGATCACACGCGACTCATGAACGAACCACCACTCGAGCTGCCGGCCGTGGAGATTCGCCGGCTCCTCCACGAGGCGGTCCCGGGCGAGTGCCTGCTCCTCGACTGCCGGACCCTGGAGGAGCACGCCATCGCACGGATCGACGGCGCCGTGCTCGTGCCCATGCAGGAGATCGCCGCCCGCATCGGAGAGATCGAAGCGTGGCGTGCCCGGCGGATCTTCGTCCACTGCCATCACGGCATCCGCAGCCTGCGCGTGGCCACGTGGCTGCGGGATCGTGGCTTTCCGTCGGCCACGAGCATGCAGGGGGGCATCGACGCCTGGAGCCTCGACGTCGATCCGGCCGTACCCCGCTATTGACCCGCCTCAGGCCGCTCGGCCTCGTTCGACGTCGTGCTCCATCTCGTGATGCCCGAGTGCCTGAGGCATCCAGGAGGTGCGTTGGACGAGTGATCACGCGAGGTGTCTCCGCTGGCTGATCGCATCCTCACGATCGGCCCGGGTAGACCGTTTGCATGCGGGTGTAGAAATCGCGGTCGGCGACGCCGTGCTCGGCGGGGCCGATGCCGGAGGATTTCCAGCCGCCGAAGGGGGCGTCGGCGGCGGCGCCGGCTGTCGACTGGTCGAACTTCAGTAGGCCCGCCTGGGCTTCGTCCAGAAACCGCTCCCGGAGGGCCGCGGAGCGTGTGAAGAGGGCGGCGGCCAGGCCCTGACGCACGCCGTTGCACAGCCCGATCGCCTGCTGCCAGTCGGCCGCGGCCTGAAGGACGACCACGGGGCCGAAGGTCTCCTCCTGCACGATGGCGGCGGTCGGCGCCGCGGCGCGGACGATGGTGGGCGGATAGTACGCACCGTGCGGGTCGAGGCCCGGGCCGCACTCCCGCCGGGTGCGGACGACGGCCCCGGCGGCCTCGGCCGCCGCCACCGTGGCCGCGACCCGCCGGCACGCCTGGAGGGAGATCAGCGGCCCGACGACGGTGGATGCGGCGAAGGGATCGCCCCAGCCCAGGCCGTCGGTGGCGGCCTCGAGTTCGGTCGCGAAGGCCTCCAAAACGCTGCGCTCGACGATCACGCGGCGATTCGCCGTGCACCGCTGGCCGGCCGAGCCGAAGCCGCCGGTGGCGAGCTCGCGGGCGGCTGCCTGCAGGTCGGCGTCGGCCCAGACGATGGCCGCGTTGTTGCCCCCCAGCTCGCCCTGAAAGGGAATGCGGCGCCGCGCGCAGATCGCGTGGGCGGCGTATCCGGCCGGGGACGAGCCGGTGAGCGACGCGGCACGGACGAGCGGCTGGTCGAGGAGGTGCTCGGCCGTCGAGTGGTCGCCGAGGAGACCGTTCACGACGCCGCCCGGCAGCCCCGCTTCCAGCAGCCAGCGGTGCACAGCGACGGCGATGCCCGCTGCCGGGACGGCGGGCTTCCAGACGACCGTATTCCCGTGGGCGATCGCCGGCGCGATCTTGCCCAGAGGAATGGCGAGGGGATTGTTCCAGGGCGTGACGAGGGCCACCACTCCGTGCGGCCGGCGCCGCAGCCGCCAGGCGGCCGGGCCCTCCGCGCCGTCGTTCGCGCACGCCGTCCGACTCACAACGCGGATCAACTCCGCGGCGAACTGCACCTCGCGCCGGGCCTCGACGAGCGGCTTCCCGGTGTCGAGAACAATCCGCCGCGCCCACTCCTCGGCGGCGCTCTCCAGGCGGTCGGCGGCCGCGAGCAGCGGGCCGACCCGCTCGGCCAAGGGCATGGCCTGCCAGGCGGGCCAGGCCCGCGCGGCCGAATCGGCGGCGGCGGCGGCGTGCTCCCGGTCGCCCACCGGCACGCGGAACAGCGGCCGCCCGTCGTGCGGCGCGGCGTGGGCGATGCCGGGTGCGGCGGCCGCGGTCGTTGTGGCCGCCGCGTCGAGCAGCGTGACGGGCAGCCACGCCGCGGTGCCCGGGCCGGAATCCGCCGGCGATCCGTTCGGCGGGAGGAGGAGCGACCGCAGGGCGGCGGGCGACGCTACCCGGGCGCAGCGATCGGCGAGATACCGCCGCGTGATCGCCCCGTGCAGCGGGTCGTCGTCGCCGACGGCTGCCTCGGCGATCCGCACCGTGAAGCCACGCTGGTACGCATCGATCGCCGTCGTGCGGATGCAGGCCCGCAGATGCACGCCCGCCAGGATCACCGTGTCGCAGCCCAGCCGCCGCAGGTGGGCCTCGAGCGCGTCGTCCGCGAACGCGCTGAAGAACTGTTTGTGAAACACCGCCTCATCGGCCGTGGGCTGCAGTTCCACCGGCGTGGCGTGGCCCGGGCCGCCCTCACGAAACCGTACGGCACGATCCGCATTCCAGTGGGGCATGGGGGCATGGCGGGCGTCGACCGTCGTCCACACGTGGACGACCGGCACGCCGGCGCGGCGGCAGTCATCGAGCAGCCGGGCCATGGCGGCGCACAACTCGGCCCGCTCGGGCTCGAGGGAGGGTGACGCCAGGAAGTCGTGCTGGGCGTCGATGAGGAGCAGGGCGGGCCGCATGAGACGCCGATCGAAAGAGGCCGCCGCGGAGGACGCTAGGCGCAGCGACGGATGGAGGCGACTTCGTGGCCCGTGGCGTCGCTCACGACCTGGTCAGCGATGCGGCGGGTCAGCTCGCTCGTCGACACCACCCGCCTTCCGGCGGCTGCGAGATCCTCGGTGACGTAGCCGGCGGCCCACGTTGCCCGGATCGCCCGCTCGATCGCCGTCGCGCAGTGCGGCAGGTCGAGACTCTCCCGCAGCAGGTAGGCGAGCGCCAGCATCTGGCCCACCGGATTGGCGCGGTCGGTGCCCGCCAGGTCGTAGGCCGCCCCGTGGTTGGTCTGGTAGACGGCCGCCCCGGTCGCGGAGAAGCTGCCGCCGTACGTCAGGCCGCGGGAGCCACCGAGGTGGCCGCCGATGTCGGCGAGAATGTCACCGAAGCAGTTCGGGGCGGCAAGCACGTCGAGCGACTCGGGCTCGCGGAGCAGCCGGTAGGCCGCGTAGTCGACCTCGAGCACGCCCCATTCGCACCGCCGGCCCGCGGCGACCTGCTCGGCCTCCGCGACCCAGAAGCGGGTCACCTCGGGGAGTCCGCCCGGCTTGAGCACGAGGTGCAACCGGCCCCGGCGTCGGTCGGCCAGCCGGAACGCGACGTCGAGGAAGCGGCGCACGTCGGCGGCGCTATGGGAGAGTGTGTAGCGCATGGCCCGGCCCCGGGGGCCCGTGACCTCCTCGGCTTCGCCCTGGTAGAGGCCGCCGAGGTTCTCGCGGAGGACGAGCACGTCGAAGTCGGCATGGCTGCCGTGCCCCGGGGGGACGAGTTCCGCGAAGCCGTGCAGCGGGTTCACCTTGTAGAACAGGTCGAACACCCGCCGCAGGTCGTACACGAACCGGCCGCCGCCGGCGCCGGCCAGGATCGGTGCGCCGGCCGCGAACATCTCCTCGCAGAACCGCACCACCTCCGCCGACAGAGCCGTGCCGTGCCGCTTGACGGCGTCGGTGCCGATGGCACCGCCGTAGCGACAGTCGAAGCGGTGGCCGAACCGCGTTGTCAGAGCGTCGAGCAGGGTGACGCAGCCGTCGATCAGTTGTGGGCCGATGCCCTCGCCCTCGAGCAGGCCGAGCAGAAACCGCGCCACGGGGATTCCTCCTTGCGACGCGTGCCGTGACGCGGCACGCATGACCGGGCCACGGGGCCGACGTGGGCGCGGCCCCGGGAGCGCAGGAAACGTAGACCGGAGGCGGGCTTCGCCTCAAGGGCGATCCGCCGCCCGCCATCGGCTCCCGGAGCGTTTTTTTCGGCTCGTGGCTGCTCTTGGCGGGGGAAATGACGGCCGGTACCCTCCCGCCGCTTCGGCCGCGCGGCGAAAGGGCGAACCATGAATTCGATCGCATCCACCCACGACCTCGACGACATCACCGTGCCGCTGGCCCGGCAGCTGCACGCCAACCACATGGAGCAGCTCGGCATCGGCGAGACCATGCGGCTGGCGGGCGAGTTCAATCGCCGCCGCTTCGCCGTCCAGGACGAGTGGCGGCACGCACTCTACGCGGACGACTTCGAGCGGCTGCTCGCGCGAGAACGGGTCGCCGACGCGGCCACCGCTCGACATGCCCGACGGCTGGGCGCTCGACACGTCGATGTCACTGCCGCACCTCGACCGGATCCTCGAGGACGCCGACCGCATCATCGCCGAGCGGAGCGGGGTGCGGAAGTCGGCGGCGGGGACGTACCGCAGCTACTTCCAGGACGTCTGGACCCCCGAGGACTGCGACCGCTATCCGTCGTTCCTCGACTTCGCCACCTCGTCCGACCTGCTGGCCACGGTCGCTCACTACATGCAGTGCGTTCCGACGCTGTCGACGACGCTGCCGTCCGGCATCCGCTTCGTGGAGTCGTACGCCGCCTTCGACGACCAGCACGACGAGCCGCACGACAGCCAGCTCTACCACATCGACTCCTACTCCCTGCCGAACGTCTATGTTCTCGTGCTGCTGGCCGACACGACCCACGAGCACGGCCCGTGGACGTTCATCCCGCGGGGCCGGTCGCAGCAGGCCCGCGACCGGCTCGGCTACTGGGAGGAGCGCCGCGGCTACCGGATCAGCGACGACGACGTCTACTCCGTCGTCGGCCGCGAGGAGGTGATCGAGTTCACCGGCCCGCGTGGCTCGGTGCTGTTCATCGAGTCGTCCGGATGCCTGCACTTCGGCAGCCGCAACTCCATCCGGCCGCGGTTTCAGCTGATGCTCGGCTACACGGGCGCCGTGCGGACGGACTTCAGCGAACTGATCATGCCGTCCAGGACCTATCCGATACGCGAGTCTGACTCCTTGCTTCGGAAGATGGCACTGAACAAGAACATGTTGCCGCGAGTGTAAGCGATGCCGGTTCCTTGCCAGCCTGGGGCACATGCCTCCCATGCGGATCCTGAGCAGTCGATCGCGGAACGATTCGAGCGATGTGCTCGTCTGCATGCCAACCGTGTAGCGGTCGTCTCCGACATCTGGCAGGCGACGTACTTCCAGCTCGACGACGCGGCAAATCGGATCGGCCACGCTCTCCTGGCGAATCCCGGTGGAGTCGGCGATCGCATCGCCGTCGTCGGCTGCCACGACGCGCCGCTCGTGGCGGGTGTCCTCGGTGTCATGAAGGCTGGCCGGTGCGCCGTGATCGGGAATCCGACGGATCCCGTGGCGCGGCTCGTGCAGGCGGTCCGGCACGCGCAGGCGACGCGGATCTTGGCGGATGCGGAAAACAGAACGCTCGCCCGCCGCATCGCTGCGGCTGCTGGCTGCAACGCGGAGATCGTCTGCATCGACG
>CAZONY010000182.1:0-5368 GCA_964581215.1 uncultured Chitinophagaceae bacterium
CGCCCTCATGAGCCTGACCATGGGCTCCACCGGTACGACCACGATCGACGGCGGCTCGGTGACAACGACTGGTATTCAGACCTACAACAATGCTGTCACGCTCGGTGCCGCGACCACGATCGCGACCACCGACTCGACCGTCACGTTCGCCGACACGCTCAATGGCACCACGGCCGGCACCGAGTCGCTCGGCATCACCGCCGGCCTGGGCAACGTCGTGTTCGCTGGTGCGGTCGGCGGAGCCACCCGCTTGGGCGCGATCACGATCACGAGCGCCGCCGACCTCACGGCCGCCGCAATGACCGCGTCGAGCCTGACCCACACGGCGGGCACCGGCACCGCGACCTTCAACGGTGCTCAGACCTACGACACGGCGACGGGCCTGAACGGAAAGTCAGCCATCGTCGCCTTGAATGCGGGCGTTACTACGACCAACTCCGGCATCGTATCGCTCGAGGCCACCGCGGGCGCCCTCACGATCGCCGCCTCCGGCGATATCGTGGCCGACGGTGCGGTCACGCTCACCGGCTCCTCCGGCATCAGCACGGCGGGCGACGTGACGACGTCCAACGACAACGTGCAATTCGCCTCGGCGACGACGCTTACGGGCCCCGTGTCGATCGGCACCGGCGCCGGTGCCGGCGACATTTCGTTCGCAGGCACCCTCGACGGTGCCCAGCGGGCCTCGCTTACCGCCGGGACGGGTGCGGTCAGCTTTACGGGTACCGTCGGCGGCACCAGTGCCCTGGGGGGGCTGGCGATAACGTCCGCTTCGAGCGTGACGGCCTCGGATGTCGTCAAGCTCGATGGCACGACGTTCACCGACGTGGACGGCCTCGTGTTCGGGGTGGGCGTGAACAACATCTCGATGAAGACCTCCGGTAGCACGGTGACCGGCTTCACGGGAGCGGCCAACGCTGGCATCCTGTTCCAAGGCGGGTCGACGGGTTCGACGCTCAGTGGCTTCACCGTCTCGGGCAACCAGCGGGGTATCGCCGCCTATGCAGGTGACTACACCGGCAGCACGATCACCGCGAGCACGGTGACCGCCAACACCAATAACGGCATCACACTGTTCGGCGTCGACAATCTCTCGGTGACGAATAGCCGCCTGTCGGGTAACACGGGCACGGGCATCACCGTGACGAACGATGGAGTCAGCGTGTCGGAGGGCGTGTCGCTCGTCGGAAACTCGATTGGTATCAATGCGGCCGGTACGGGAGCGGAGCAGAACACCAGCTACGGCATCCGTGTCGTCGGTGCGGTCAACACACTGATCGACGACACAGTCGCCTCCGGGAACAAGTTGGACGGCATCTACATCGAGTCGGCGGCGACGGGCACGACGATTAGCGACAGCTTCCTCGGCACGAACCTCGGTGGCACGGCATCCATCGGCAACGGGCAGAGCGGCATCCTCGTCGTGAACGCTAATGCCACCACCATCACGAATGTCACCACTTCGCGGAACGGCCTGCACGGCCTCTTCCTCCGCGGAACGTCGTCCGGCACGACCGTTTCGGGCAGCGTGGTCGCCGGTAACGCGTCGAGCGGCATCGTGCTAAACAACTCCGTCGCCAACACGACCGTGACTGGCTCCAAGATCGGTGTGACGAGCACAGGAGCGGCCCTCGGCAACACGGTGCACGGGGTTATCATCACTACGACGGGTGAAAACACCGTCTTCAAGAGCAACACGATCTCGAACAATGGCCAGCACGGCGTCTTCGCAAGTGCCGCCCGCGGCGGTGAGATCGGCGGCACGGGCAAGGCCGACGGTAACCAGATCTCGAAGAACGGTTTGAACGGCATCAATCTCCAGGGCGTGCTTAGCGGCACCGCGTTGATGCGGGTCGGCTCGAACACGATCACGCAGAATCGCATCGGCATGTCGCTCACGGGGACTACCGGCGTCGAGGTAGTGAGCGGCCTCCATGCGCAAAATTTGCAGAACGGCATCTACGCATCGGGTACCTTTACGGCGACCAGCATTCGTGGCGTGTCGCTGCGGGCCAATCCGAACGGGTTCCGGCTCGTGTCGGCCAAGAATCTCTCGATCGACGGCACGATCGCGGCGATCCGTCTGGAGATCAACAGCTCCAACGGCGCTCTCGTCAATGGCGACTGCACGGGGACTGCGATCCAGGGTGTGATCTCTATCGGCGGCCAGTACGGCGTCACGATCAACGATCTGAGCGGCAAGACGACCACAAACCTGACAGTCGCCAACAACATCATCCTCAATGCGTCGATCGCCGGCGTGTATATCAACGGCGGTGTGGCGGAGGGGTGCCGAGTGACGGGCAACACGATCTCGGGAAATCAAACGGGCGTGCTGATCCTCGGATCACGTGCAACAGTCGGCAGTGCGACGGGCACGACGACCGTCGATCTCGACGGCAACATCATCACCGCGAGCAAGACCTTCGGCGTCCGTGTCACAGGCGCTGCGGCGATCGACAACCCGATCCTGTCGAACTCGATCTTCGGCAACACCTCCGGTGGCATCTCGCTGGCGTCCGGCGGCAACGCGAATCAGGTCGCCCCGTCGGTAACCTCTTCGGCGATCGTCGGCTCTGAGATCTCGATCGTTGGCTCGCTCACGGCGGCCGTGGGGACGTATCGCATCCAATACTTCAGCAACCTCGCTACCGATGCGACTTCGGCCGTGGGTGTCGAGGGCCGCACACTACTCGGGTATCAGGACGTCACGATCGGCGGCAGCGGTGTCGGGACGACGTCGATCAGCAAGGCCTTCGCGCGGGGCGACGTTCTCGCCGGGGACTGGATCTCGACGACCGCGACGGCGCTAGTGTCTGGTATCCCGAGCAACACGTCGGCGTTTTCACTCGGTAGCAAGGTCGTGTGATCGGACGGGATGACGTCTTTCGCGGGCAGTAAAAGATTCCTCCTTGTTGCGGGATACGCCGAGAGCGTCGTTCGTTTTCGTGGACGGCTCATCCGCGACCTGGTGGAGGCTGGCTACGAGGTGCACGTGGCCGCACCCGGTGTGCAGGCGGACGCGTCGCTTGCGACGGCGATCGGCGCCATCGGGGCGGTGCCTCATTCCATCACGCTCGCGCGCGGCGGGATGAGTCCGTGGGCTGACGGCAGATCGTTCCTGGAGCTCATGCGACTGATTCGGAGCATCCGCCCGGTCGCGTTCCTCGGTTACACGATCAAGCCGATCGTGTACGGGGGGTTGGCGGCGCGGGTGTGCGGGGTGCCGCGCCGATTCGCCCTCGTGACCGGCCTGGGGCAGGCCTTCGACCCGGACCAGCCGGCATGGCTGCGGTGCCTGGTCGGCAGGCTCTATCGGGCAGCGCTGCCTGGGGCGGAAGTGGTTTTCTTCCAGAACCCCGACGACAAGCGGGTGTTCCGCCGGTTGGGTATCGTGGCGTCGCATGCGCGGACGGTCGTGGTCGCCGGTTCGGGCGTGGATATCGACGAATACCGGCACGCCCCGCTTCCGGCGCGGCCAGCGTTTCTTCTGATCGCGCGGCTCATCGCGGCCAAGGGTGTGCGCGAGTATGTGGAGGCGGCGCGGCGTGTACGGAAGTCACATCCGGAGGTGCCATTCCGACTCGTAGGCTGGATCGACCAGGGCAAGGGGGCGATTTCCCAAGCCGAGCTCGAGACGTGGCAGGAGGATGGCACCATCGAATTCCTCGGCCGCCTGGCGGACGTGCGCCAGGCGATCGCCGAGGCAAGCGTCTTCGTGCTGCCGTCGTATTACGGGGAAGGCACGCCGCGGGCGATTCTCGAGGCCATGGCGATGGGCCGGGCGATCATCACCGCCGACAGCCCGGGCTGTCGCGAGACGGTCAGGGAGGGTGTCAACGGCCTGCTCGTGCCGCCCCGCGACGTGGATGCGCTCACGGCCGCGATGCTGCGGCTCGTCGAGGATGCCGCCAAGGTCGCTTCGATGGGAGAACAGTCCCGAGCGCGGGCCGTCGAAACGTACGACGTGCGGTGTGTTAATGAGGCGATGCTGGCGGCGATGTCTCTCGGCACGACGTAAACCCAGCCATCCGGGCCTACCGTATCAGCGGGGCTGGAAGACGACGTTGCCATGCACCGCGGCGTGACGTCGGTATCCGAGACTGAGGATTTCGGTCCGAAACCATTCGCTCTCCAGTAGTGCGCTGCCGGGCTGGACCTCCAGCACCAGAAGCGGAAGACAACGACGGATCGTGTCGAGGCCGCCCGAGAGGGCCTGCTGCTCGTGCCCCTCGACGTCGAGCTGAACCACCGAAACGCGTCGCTCCGCAGGGATGGATGCATCGATCGAGCAAATCTCGACCGTTTCGCAGTCCTGCGTGCGATCTCGGGGCACCACGTGGCTGCACCCGCCGAGAGGCCGCCCCGCGTCATCCCGCGTGCGGATGGAGGCCTGGCCGCAGGTGGCACCAAGCCCCGCATGGGTGAGTTGCACGTTGGTGAGACCGTTCAGCTCGATAGTGATCCTCGCGCACCGGTAGCTCTCGGGATTCGGTTCGAAGGCCCAGATCCGTGCCTCAGCCGCCGCGCTGCAGGCGAAGGCGGGCAGCAGATCACCGAAATAGGTGCCCGCATGCACGATGTCGCCGTCGCCGCAGTGGCGGGCGATGAGATCGATCGTCTCCGGCTCGTACACTTCCCCCGCCACGACCAGCCGGCCGGCGGGCCGCATCAGGGCCGAGGCCGGCACGCAATAGAGGCCATGGCGATTGGCGGCAATCGTGCAGCGGAGCGTCGAGCCGCCGGCGTCGAGCCGCCGAGCCTGCTTCTCGATGCGACGTGATGCTCGCCACACCGCGACAGTACGTGCAACCCGGGCTGCAAACTCGCGCATACCCCCAAATCTCCTGTCAGGGTTCATCGGTCGGATAGTGGAGCCGTGCGAAGTCCTGGGCGTAGATCGCCCGGAGGATCGTGCGGGAATGGTCGGACAACGATGCCGGCGCCGGGCCTTGTGAAGTGCGATCGGTGGCATTCCGCACCGGGAGCGCCGGGGCGAGCCCCAGCCTTTCGGCGACGGTCCTGAAATCGGCAGCGAGGTTCTCATAGCGGCCGAGGAAGTCCACGACCGGGTGGCCGTCGAATCCGAGCACAAACTCAGCCTGCGGCAGGAAGAGCGGATGATTGCGCAGGACGCCGGTGCCGAGGCCTTCCGTGACGAATCGGTCGTACGTGCCGAAGGATTGGACGAGTGCCGCCAGCGGCATGTCACTGCCGCGGTTGCCTCCGTGTGAGAGGTAGGCCCACGCTGAGTGGACACGACTCCAAGGATTCCTGACGAAGGCGAATTTGAACGCCCGATCGAAGAACACTGGGTCGGCCGCCCGGTAGACATACCAGGGAAGATGGTGCCGCCCGCCGCTCCGCT
>CAZONY010000183.1:0-5366 GCA_964581215.1 uncultured Chitinophagaceae bacterium
GATGGTGGGGATGCCCATGCGGTTGCCGTAGTCGCGAACCCCTGCCACCACTCCCTCCAGCAGCCGCCGCGGGTGGATCACGCCCGGCGGCAGATCGTCCGCCGGCAGGTTCGCCGGGCCCACGCAAAAGACGTCGAGGTTGGCGATCGGCTTGGCGCCCAAGCCCGTGCCGAGCACGTCGCGGATCACGCCTCCCAGGCCGGTGGCCGCGCCGCCGTAGGGCTCGATGGCCGACGGATGATTGTGTGTTTCCACCTTCACGCAGATGTCGTGATCGCCATCGAACCTCACGACGCCCGAGTTGTCACGAAAGACGCTCACGCACCAGTCCCGGGCGCCGAGCGACTCGCGCACCTTTCGCGTGGCGGCGAAGACGGTCTCCTTGAGGAGATTGTCGTACCGTGTCGTCCCCTCCGGGCGGACGTGATCGTCTTGTGGCAGCAGTGCTCGCTCCAGGTTTGGGCGATCGTTTCCAGTTCGATTTCGAACGGATCGCGGCCCAGGGACCGGAAGTGGTCGCGGATCGCCCGCAGTTCGGCGGCCGTAAGGGCCAGGCAGCGGTCGCGGCTGAGCCGCTGCAGCGCCGTGTCGTCCAGCCCTTCGAGCCGCACCGATTCCTGTGTGAACGCCCACGTGCGGCCGCCGGCGAGCGTGGAGAGCGCGAGCGGCCCGATGACCACGTCGTGGATCGCCTCGCTGGCCAGCAGTTTCCAGGCCAGCCGGGCGACGTCGTCGGCCTCCAGCGGGGGCAGCCAATATTTCCGCACACTCCGCATGGCGGTCGGGCGGAGGCCCAGCAGCGCCATCGATTCGAGGGCCGACTGGGCGGCCGGGTCGGTCACCCCCGTCCGCGGCAGCACGTGCAGCACGGTCGGCAGATCGGACGGCCCGTCGAGGAGCGCGGCATTCCCCACCTCCGCGGCCGTGAACGCCTCCGTGACGGGATCGGCGAGCAGCGTGGCGGCCGCCCGCTCCACCTCGTCGCGTGAGAGGGCCCCGTCGATGAGCCAGCCGGCGGCCGTGGCGGCCCGGGTGCAGCCAGCGATGCCCAAGGCCGCCGCACCGGCGACCACCGCCCGGGCGGCATGGTCGCCGCGGGCGTCCTTGAGGCGGACGTCAACCTCCCACAGCATCGCGTTCCTCCTTGGCCCGCTCGAGCAGTGTCACCAGCCGGCGGCGGTCGCCGGCCTCGATGGCGGCGGCCATCTTCCCGGCGGTGTCGGTGATCTTCGCGACCGCCCCGATCACATGGGCGGCGTTGTCGAGGAGAATGTCGGCCCACAAGGCAGGATCGCCGGCGGCGATTCGCGTCGTGTCCCGCCAGCCGCCGGCCGTGAACCGGCGCGCGGACGACGGCGTGGCCAGCGCGATCGCGGCGGCCACGAGGTGGGGGGCGTGGCTGGTGGCCGCCAGATGCTTGTCGTGCTCCTTGGGGGGCATCATGAACACGGTCGAGCCGAGCGCCGCCCAGAAACTGCCGATCGCCTCCGCATCGGCCGGGGGCGTGGAGCGGGCCGGCGTCACCACGGTCACGCGGCCGTCGAAGAGCAGCGCATCGGCCGCGGCCGGCCCGCGCCTGTGGCTGCCGGCGATCGGATGGCCGCCGACGAACCGGCCGCGTCGGCTGCGGCGGCGCTTCTCCCATGCCGCCACGATTCGTGCCTTCGTGCTGCCGGCGTCGGTGATGAGCGTCCCGGGGCGCACGGCGGCATCGATGCGGTCGAGCAGGCCGGGGATCATGCCGACAGCGGTTGCCACGACGACGAGATCAGCGGCTGCGGCCGCGGCCTCGAGGTCG
Organism: uncultured Chitinophagaceae bacterium; assembly: GCA_964581215.1. Lineage (GTDB taxonomy): Bacteria > Planctomycetota > Planctomycetia > Pirellulales > UBA1268 > CACORA01. The sequence continues at coordinate 1,799 of CAZONY010000183.1, forward strand.
AGCGACGTCTCCGTGACGGCGCGGGCCTTCCGGGCGGCGGATAGCGACGTCGCCGACCGTCCCACGCCGATCACGCGGCCGGCAAGCCGACGGGCCTGCACCGCCAGGCCGACGCTCCCGCCGATCAGGCCCACGCCCACGATCGCCACCGTGGGCCACGCGGTTTTCGGCGGTGTGGGGAGGACGGTTTTCATGACTCGGCGTTCTTGTACCAGATGCCCCGGCGGAACGTGAGCAGCCTGGAGAATCTGCGGCCATGCGTCGGCGACGGAGGCTGGGCGGGGCCGTGCCGCCGGCGGTCGCGGGGCCGGTCTGGCGGCCGTTTTTGCCCCCCGTCGCGATTCGGCAGGACACGGCCACGGGATGTGACGATGATGGAATCATGAGCCGGGATCGATCCATTGCCTGGGTGGTCATCACGACGCTCGTCGTCGGCGCCGCGGCGGCCGACGACGCTCCGGTGGCGGGACGGCAGAGCCCCAAGGAATGGATGGCCGAACTTGGCTACCTGCGGCACGAGGGGGCCTGGCGCACACCGCAGGAGATCGAGATCATCGAGCGGAACGAGCGGGTGACGCTCGCCGAGAAGCAGTGGCACAAGAAGATCGAGCGGCTGCGGGAGGAACTGGCCGCCGGTTCCGCGCGGGCGGCCGAGGAATTGCGGGAGATCTCGGACGTGCACGCCGTGCCGGCCCTCACCGCGGCTCTGGCCATCGATCGGGATCGTCGGGTGCGGATCCTGTATCTGGAGTCACTCGTTCGCATCGGCGCGCCGGCCGCGCAGGGGGCCCTGATCTCGGTGGCGATCGACCATCCCGATCCCGAGACGCGGATTGACGCGGTCGAACGGTTGGCGACGACCGCTCCGCTGCCCGCCGCCAATGCCGTGGCCGCGGCGCTCGTCGGCACCGACAATGCCCGCATCAACCGGGCGGCGGCGGCGCTTCAGCGACTCGGTGTGCCGACGGTGGTGCCCAACCTGATCGCGGTACTCGAAACCAGGCACGTCGTGACCGTCGGGGACGGTCCGCCCGAGGGCTCGACCACCGCCACGTTCACGCCCGATGGTGGCGGCGGGTTGTCGATGGGCAGCAGCCGCAGGCAGGTGGCGGCACCGTTCAAAAATCAGCAGGTGCTCGAAGCGTTGGTCATGATGACCGGCCAGAACTTCGGCTGGGATCTGGCCGCCTGGCGGGCATGGCTCGCCCGGCAGCGGGCGCCGGCGAGCGTCGATCTCCGGCGCGGGTGAACCACCCTCACGCGGCCTGATCGACCGGCGGGCGACGGCGGCGGGGAAACCAGTCGGCGTCGAGCACGAGCAGGGCGACGCGGTTCTCGAGGTTGGGCCGAAAGATCACGAGCAGCAGCATCGGCAGAAACCAGGCCATGAAAAGGCCGCCGTCGTGGGCCTTCCAGAACTGGCTGCCGAGGAGCACCGCGGCGGTGCAGCTCATGAGCGTGCCGAGGTTTTTGGGGGATGGCCAGATGGCCAGCGTGGCCATCATGGCGATGAAGGCGGCCAGCACGGGGAGCCGGAAAACCGCGTCGTTGCCCGGCAGGGCCCAGAAGCCCTCCAGCGAAACGTCGTTGGGGAAGATCCAGCCGAACATCTGCCGCAGTTGGTCGAGGAACGCGCCGCCGTCGGGCGATGTGAACCACAAGGCGAGGACGAGCACTGCCAACGCGGCCGCCACACCCAGTGCGAATCGGCGGATACCCCGCTCCCAATAGAATCCGCACCACAGGGGCAGCAGGAAGACCGGGTAGTAGATCGTGCCGATCGCCAGTCCGATGAGGCAGCCCGCGGTGAACGGTCGCCGATAGGTCACGACGGCCCAGGTGATCAGGGCCCCGGGCAGCACGTGGTCCACGCGACCGGTCATGATCGCCGTGTAGGGAAGCAGGAGGTAGAGCACGGCCGCAGCCATGCCCAGCCGGAGGTTGTCGAAATGCCACAGGCCGATGAGCACCATGCCGCTCACGATCGCCACCTGCGAGAGGATCGCCATGATGCGGGCCGTCGTCTCATGCACGGCGCGGCGGCTGCTGGCGGCGGTGTCGGGCCCGGCCGTGGCCGCCTCGGGGGTGAAGATCCGCTGTGTGGAGATCTGCGGCAGCAGGAAGAGCAACGGGTAGCCCGGGCCGAGGCGGGCGAGTTGGTCGGCATCGGTGTTCCCCTCGCCGGCCTCCAGCTTCGTCGCCGCCGCGGCCGCCGCCAGATCGTCGCGTTGCGGCCGCGAGGTGATCACGTTGGCCAGGAGGAAGACCAGCAGCGAAATGCCCAGAAACACCAGGCCGCCGACGGTGAGGTTTGGCTCCAGCATGGGGCGACGGACCATCAGCGAATCAAAGAGCATCCGCAGCAGAAAGAGCCCCGAGACGGCGAAGATCCACAGAAAGCCGAGGTGCTGCGTGGCAACGCTGGCCTTGAAGCTGCCGTACTCGACAGCCAGCAGTCCGGGGGCCAGCAGGATGAGGCCGAGGAGATCGAGGTTCCGCATGCTGAGCACGCGGTTGAACTTGAAAAACAGCGCGATCGACAGGAGCGACGCGAGGTAGAACCACGTCGTCGGATTCACGCGGTAGTAGTGGAAGAGGATGTCGCTCATGAAGATGAGGGTACGTCCGGTCTTCCCCCAGGGAAAGTTGCCGAGGCCCGCTTTTCTGGGCGGCGCGGCCGGTTATGCCGGTCGTGCGGCTTCAGCGGGAAAACGGCCAGATGAGCGGGGCCAGGATGATCGTCACGGCCATCACGATCAGATTGAGCGGTCCGCCGAACCGAATGTAATCGGAAAACCGGTAGCCACCCGGCCCGTAGATCATGAGATTGGTCTGGTAGCCCATCGGCGTGGCGAAGCCGCAGCTGGCCGCCACCGTCACGGCCATCACGAAGGGCAGCGGATTCACCGACAGATCAGCCGCCGCCTGCCAGGCGATGGGAAACATGAGCACCGCGGCGGCGTTGTTGCTCATCAGTTCGGTGGCGAGCATCGTGATCAGGTAGACGGCGGCCAGGGCGAGGTGCGGGCCGTCGCCGGCGGCGTCGAGTGCCGACCGGGCGACGAGCTCGTCGAGTCCGGTCTTCTCCAGCGCGTGGGCGAGGCCGAAGCTGGCCGCGATCAGCAGGAGCGATTCCCACTCGATCGACCGCCGGGCGTCGGTAGCCGAGACGCATCCCGTGGCGAGCACGGTGGCGGCGGCGGCCAGGGCTGCGGCCACCATCGGCACCAGCCCCATCGTGGCCGCCAGCACCATTGCGAAGAGCGCCGTCAGGGCGATCCAGGCCCGATCGTGCCGCGGCGGCGCGAAGTCGGCCACCTGGCTGACGAGGTAGAAGTGGCGGCTCGATCGCTGACGATCGATGAACCGGGGGCTGGCCTCCAGGAGCAGCGTGTCTCCCGGCTCCAGGCGGATATCGCCGATCTTCATCTGGAGGCGCTCCCCGTCGCGGGCGACGGCGATCACGACGGCGTCGTAGGTGGAGCGAAAACGCCCCTCGCGAATCGTGCGGCCCACCAGCGGACAGCTCGTCGACACCACGGCCTCCACGAGCACCCGCTCGCTCCGC
>CAZONY010000184.1:0-5358 GCA_964581215.1 uncultured Chitinophagaceae bacterium
GGATCGGCGGCGAAGGCGTCGGCCTCCTCCGGCGTGGGCGGCAGCCCGGTGAGATCGAGGGCGAGTCGTCGGACGAGCGCATGGGGCTCGGCGGGCTCACGAATCGCAAGGCCATGCGGCGCGAGCCGCGCTGCCACGAAGGCGTCGATCGGCGCGGCCGGGGGGCGGCCTCCGGGCACGGCCGGCGGCGGCGGACGAACGACGGGCTCGAACGACCAGTGGCGGCCCCACGTGGCGCCGTCGGCGATCCAGCGCCGAAGCACGTCGATCTGTTCGGGAGTGAGCGGCTTGTGCGAATCGGACGGGGGCATGACCTCGTCGGGATCGGCGCTCGTCACCCGGGCGAGGATCGTGCTCTCCTCGGGCTTGCCCGGCACGATCGCCGTGCCGCCGTCACGGGCCCGCTTGGCCTCGGCCTCCAGATCCAGCCGCAGGTCGGCCTGGCGACCCTCATCGTCGGGCCCGTGGCAGGCAAAGCACTTCGCCGACAGGATCGGGAGCACGTCCCGACCGTAACGCACGGGTTCGGCCGCGGCGGCGCCGGAGGTCGCCGCGAGCACGATGACAAGGTGGAGGAATCGGGTTTTCGGAGTAATCATGCCTTCAGATTCTAGAGCGCATCCCGGATCGCTGAAGGGACGATCTGCCCGAGCAGGATGCGCTGGCCGTCGACTCGGGAAACCCTCGGCGTTTCCCGCAGTCGACCAAGTGGAAAAGGTCATGGATGACCTTTCCACGGACAGCTAGCTGCCCGACCGCATCGCCTCCGAACGGCCGACGAGGGCACCGAGCGCCGGCCCCGCGGCCATCGTCGTGATCACGCACATCAGCACGCAGGCGACGAACAGCCTGAGGTCGATCAAACCGGCCTCATGGGCCGCCGCGGCCATCACGATGCCGAGGATGCCGCGGGCGTTGAGCCCGCAACCGACGGCGAGCGCCTGACGGTCGTCCATGCCGGCGAGTTTGCCCCCGAGATAGACGCCCGAGATCTTGCCGAGGAAGGCGACCGCCGTGACCAGCGCCACGAGTCCGGCGTCGAACCCGGCGATGAAGTCGGCGGACACGGCCATCGACACGAAGAAGATGGGGGTGAACGCCGCGTAGGCGAAGTCACCGATGATCGCGAACGGCTCCGGATGTCGCACGGAGACACCCGCCAGCGCAATGCCGATCACGAAGGCGCCGAGGAAGGAATGCAGCCCCAGGTGCTCCGAGCCCGCCGCGGCGATGAGCGTGAGCGCGAGAATGCAGGAGATCGCCCCCGCCGGAAACGGCAGGTTCTCGCGGGCCCACCGCAGCAACCCCGGCAGGACGAAGCGGCCCACCACCGCCACGCCCCCGAGAAACACCGCCACGCTGCCGAGCACCGCCAGCCCGGTGCCCGCCCCCCGGGCCGCCGGCCCGAACTCGGCGAGGATGACTGCGAACAGGCCCCAGCCGACAAGGTCGTCGACGAGCGTGGCCGACATGATCGTGCGGCCGATGTCGCTCTTGAACAGCCCCATGTCCATCAGGATCCGGGCGATGACCGAGTTCGCCAACAAGGAGAGCAACGAGCCCATGAACAGCGCCGTGGCGAACCGATCCTTCGACGTGACGCCGATGACGGCCGGAAACGCGTAGCACATCACGAAGCCGAGCACGAGCGGCACGAACGTGCCCACACTCCCCACGAGCAGCGCCTTCCGTCCACTCCGCCACAGATCCCGAATGCTGATGTCGAGACCGATCGTGACGATGAAAAAAAGCATGCCCACGCGGGCGATCGCCCCCCGTGCCGTCGCCACGGGTCCGGCCAGCGGAAAGAGCCACTCGAACACTTCCGGCGCCACGCGGCCGAGCACGGTGGGCCCGAGCAGGAGACCGCCGGCGATTTCACCGACGACGGCCGGAATTCCCAGCCGCCGCGCCAGCCCGCCAAGGACGATGGCGCTCACCAGCATGGCCGCCAGGTGCAGTGACAGCAGCGTCCATTCGGCCTGGCTCAGCATGACGCCATCCTATCATCCGGATGCGGAGACGAACTCGACCCGCGGGTCGAGCCAGATCGTGCGGTCGAGGGCGGTGCTCCCGTCGGCAGGATCGACGACGAGTTCGATGCCCATGGCCCCGTCAAGATCGACGTCGATGGCATGGGGTTCGTCGCCGCCCCGAAGGATCGGCGAAACGTGCACCTCCCGGGCCCGGCCGGCATCGTCGATGGCGCGCACCCGCGCGATCACGCTCCCCAGCAGTCCCGCCGTATCGTCGATCGCGACCAGCGTCTTGAACCGGCGCGATGGCCTGTCGAGCCGATACCGCACGCTGGCGGGCGCGTGGATGCCGAGACCTGTGAAGGCCGTCGTGCCGCGGGCCGCCGGCCAGTCACCCGTCAGCGTGTGACCACGGGCCAGCGGCCAGGCGGCCTGCGACGTCTCGGCCTGCTCGTACGCAGCGGGTTCGAGCGTCGCAAGCAGTCGCACGCCGTCGCCGTCGGTCAGCGTCGCCACGACCTCGGCAGGATCGCAGGGCTGCGGAAGGCTTCCCTCCACGAACCGCGATCCATCGGAGAGGACGACGAACCGCCGCGGCCATCCGGCCTCGCGAGGCGACCGGGCAAAGTCGATCGCCCGCACCGCCGCGAGCGGGATCGTGACGTCCCGCGGCAGGGGTGATGCCATCCGGATCGTCACGTCACCCGCGACGAGCGTGAGCGCCGCGGCGGCGGCCTCGTCGCCATTGAGAAGCCGGAGGACGGCCACCTCGCCCGTTGCGGCATCCGGTCGCCGCGGCGGCACGGGCCCGAGCGCCGTGCTCGCCCGATAGCCCTCGACGGACGCCCGCGGCAGGTCGAGCCGGCCCAGCACCGGCGACGTGACGCCGACGGCCGTCGGCGTGATGGCCTCGAGACGGCCGGCCACCATGCCGCCATCGGCGAGCAGCACGACCGCGCCGAGCGGATACGGCGGGAGCCCGAAGGCTCCATCCTTCTCGCCGGCGACGACGGCACCTGCGCTGAGGGCCAGCATGAGCGCCGCCACGATCTTCACCGGAGCCCGATGCATCATTCCGCCTCCCGGCCATGGAGGGCGCGTTGAAAGAGCGGCGCGAGGCCGTCGCCCATCTGCAGCACCGCGAGCGCCGCCGACGTGCCGAACTCCGGGCACGACGGATCCCGCCAGGAACCGTCGGCCTGCTGGGCATCGAGCAGCGACGCCTCGACCGCTCCCTGCCAGGCGGTCCAGGAGCCGGTGCCCCGCACCCAGTGCGCCGCCGCCGCATGCGCGAGGCCATACATCGCATAGCCGTCGGCGCTGCCGAGCACGATCGGGTTGTCGTCGAGCCAGGCGAAGCCCCGCTCCGTGGTCGGCCCGGCCCGGTCCGCGGCCAGCAGCGCGAAGAGGACGGCCGCCGTCCGCGGCCCGCCGCTGGGCCCCAACACCGATTGATACCGAAATCCGCCGTCGTCGTTCTGCAGACGTTCCAGGTATGCCACCGCCCGATCGACGTGGTCGGCCGACACGGCGAAGCCGCTGTTGTGCAGGCCGCGGAGCGTCACCAGCATCGCCGCCGTCACCGAGGCGTCGGCCTCGGCCCGACGCGGCTCGTACCGCCAGCCCCCCTCGTCATTCTGCGTGCGCTCGATGAGATCGCGAGCCCGCACGAGCACCGCCGCGATCTGATCGTCGTGGTCGGTCTCGCCATACACTTCGGCGAGTGCGAGCGTGGCATAGGCATGGCCATACATGGGCCCATGGGCCGCCTGCTCGCGGCCGGCGAGCAGGCCATCCTCCCCCGCGCAGGCGAGACAATATCCAACGCCGCGGGCCACGGCCTCCGCATGCTCGCCAGCGGCTGGCGTGCTGCCGCCGGCGACCAGCGCCATGACACTCTGCGCCGTCACCGCCACGCTGCCCCGAAACAGTCCGGAGCCCCACGAGCCGTCGGCAGCCTGGGCTGCCACCAGCCACGCGCGGCCGCGAACGACCGCCTCCTGCCGCCGCGGCACGACGGCCGGTTCCGCGGCGGCGGCCTCACACCACGCCCAGGCCCCAAGGCAGCCCAGCCCGCACCACAGGAGCGGTGAATGAACGCGCGATCTCATGGATGCTGCGCCGCTTTCCGTTCGGAGGCCAGCGATTCCCACAGCAATTCGTAATAGAGATCGACGGCATCCCGATATTCCGGCGGCGCGTCTGCCTCGCTGCCAAGGACCGCGGACGGACGCGAGCCCGCGGGCAGCAGGCTCCACACACGGGTCCGCACCGTGGCCCGGCCCTCCTCCGACCGCGCAGACTCGGCCGCGCCGGCCGCAAACCTCGGCTCCGTCGTCGTGGCCGACGTGCCGGCGGCACCGGAACCGGCATCCGCCGACGCTCCCGGGCCGACGGGTCGCGTCGGCCCGCCCTCAGGCTGGCGGACGATCTGCCCGGACGCGGTCGTGGCCGTGGCCGGACTGCCGGCGGCTGGCCCCGGCCCACTGCGGATCCGGGCCTCGACCCTGTCGAGCACGGCCTCGACACGGCGGGCCTCGGCGACGGAACGCGATTCGAGGGCCGGCATCCCGGCTGGTGCGGCCGATCGCAGACCGCCGAGGATCACCGCGGATTCAGCCAACACACCGGCCAGCCGCGCGGCCCCGGTGGCCGCCCGCGCGAGACGGTTGTCGGCGATGGCTTCCGCGACGTCGTCGCCAAACGCGACATCCCCCGCCGGCTGGAGGAGTGCCATGACCGCGCGGGCCGCCGGCTGATCGATGGCTGACAGCCGATCGCGCACGGCCGTGATGCCTTCGATCGTCGCGCGTTGAATCGCCGCCAACGAGGCGAGATCGTTCTGTGCTTCGTCAGCAAGCGAGAACGCGGCCACCCCGGGAGCGGCGGCGAATCGTTCGGCGAGGATGCCTTCCAGACGTCGCTCGATCGACGCGGCACGCCCCAGGCGTTCTCCCGCATCGATGAGTTCCGGGAACGCTGCGGCGGCAGCGAACGGGGTTTCGGGAGGCAGCCCGCCGACCGGAAGAAGCGGTTCGCGGATCGCCGCCAGCAGCACGGCGACGGCGACGCCCCCCGCGACGATCCACGGCCCGTGCCCCGCGAGGCCCGGCGTCGGCAGGCGGCCGGACGCCGCGGCCGCAGCGTCCTCGATCGCGAGCCGCCGGAGCCCAGCCGACAGGGACGATGCCAGCGCGGGATCGGCGGCCGTGTCGAGCCACCCCACGGCTCGGGAAAGCCGCTCCCCGAGCGACGGACAGGCAGCCTCGGCGGCTCGTGCCACGGCAAGCCGCGTCGGCCGATCGCCAGCCCAGAGCCACCAGGCCACGACCGCCGCGGGCAGCGTGGCCGCCCCGGCCACCCATCGCATCAGGGGCAACGC
>CAZONY010000185.1:0-5353 GCA_964581215.1 uncultured Chitinophagaceae bacterium
CTCGAGGAGCAGCGAGGCGAGCTCGTCGCGTTCCCACTCCGCGGCGCGCGGCAGGGCGGGGCGGTGGAGCGCGGCGTCGAGGAAGGTGCGGACCTCGCCGCGGAACCGCGCGGGGTCCACGCCCTCGCGGGCGAGGTCGTCGCGGCAGGAAGGGCAGAAGCAGAGTGACAGCAGGTGCTTCCCGGCGGCGCCGGGGCTCACGAACATCAGCTCGTGGTGCTCACGGTGGACGGCGTCGAGGTGGCTGAAGCTGTCGAGCACCAGCCCGTCGGGCCGGAACTGCCGGGCGAGGTCGCGCACGAGGCTGGCGAGGTGCGCCTGCACGCGGGGCTGGGCCGGGCAGAGGGCGAACGCGTGGTCGTGCTCCGCGACGGCCGCAATGTCGGCACCCGGCCGCTCGCCGGCCTCGGCCGCCAGGAACTGATCGAGATGATGGTGGGCCGTGAACTGGCCGACGAATATCCGCGGCGGAGCGTCGTGCTCGGGCCGGAGCGGCTGGTCATCACCGGCCTCCGCCGGGGAACGGCCGTCCGCGACGTGTCGTTCTCGGTCAGAGCGGGGGAGATCCTGGCGATCGCGGGCCTCGTCGGCGCCGGCCGCACGGAGACGCTGCGGCTCATCTTCGGCGCCGACCGGCGCGATGCGGGCGAGATCATGCTCGATGGCCGCCGGCTCGACATCCGCTCGCCCCGCGACGCCATCGCGGCCGGCATCGGCCTGCTCACGGAGGACCGCAAGCTGCAGGGGCTCGTGCTCGGCCGGTCGGTGCGGGAGAATTTCTCGTTGCCAAACCTCGACCGCCTCTCCCGGCTGGGCGTCGTCGCCTTCCGCCGCGAGCGGGAGGTGTTCGGTCGCCAGATCGATCGGCTCCGCATCCGGGTGCCGCACCAGGAGGAGCCGGCCCGGAATCTTTCCGGCGGCAACCAGCAGAAGGTCGTGCTCGTCAAGTGGCTCGAGCGCGACTGCGACGTGCTCTTCTTCGACGAGCCCACCCGCGGCATCGACGTGGGGGCGCGGCACGAGATCTACCTGCTCATGAACGACCTCGCGGCCCGGGGCAGGGCGATCGTGATGGTCAGCTCCGAACTACCGGAGGTGCTCGGCCTTGCCGACCGCATCCTCGTCATGCACGACGGCCGGATCACCGGTGACATCATGAACGGCCCGGACGTCACCCAGGAACAGGTCATGCGGCTGGCCATGGCCTGACGCCGCGCCGGCTCACAGAAAGGATCGTGCCCTCATGCCGCCGTGGATTCGCCGACTCGCGTCCGACTATGGCATGCTCGCCATGCTTCTCCTGTTGGGGACCATCTTCAGCGGGCTCACGCTCGAGCAGCAGTCGGCCACCGATGCCGTCGCCGCGAAACGACTGGCCGCGACGATTCGGCGGCACGCGCGGGGGGATGCCCGCGTGCTGGTGGCCGTCCGCCCGACGCCCGAGGACGGGCTCTTTGCCGAGGCCCTGCGCCGCGAGATTCCCGCCGCGGGACTCGCGCCGGCCGATATCGTCCGCGGTGAACCGCAATCCGTTCGTGCGGCCCTCGAAAGAATCGCGGCCGCCGGCGGCCGTGTCGATGCCGTGGCGGCCACGGAGCGGACGGCGTCGTGGCTCGTGCTCACGGAGATGAAGCAGCTTTTTCCGTCGCTCGGCGCGCCGCCGATCTTCGTCCCGGAGAGCCGGCGTTGGCCGACCTTCCTCAAAGCCGACAACCTGCTCAATATCGCCAACCAGATCGCCGTCATCGCGATCATCGCGATCGGCATGACGCTGGTGATCATCACCGGCGGGATCGACCTCTCCGTGGGCAGCCTTGCGGCCCTGTCGGCGGTGATCGCCGCCCGGCTCATCCGCGACCAGTGCGGCGGCATCGACGCCGCGCCGGTCGGCATGACGCTCGCCTGCGCGGCGGCGATCGCCATGTGCGGGCTCCTGGGCGGGATCTCCGGGACGCTGATCACGCTCTTCGGCATCCCTCCCTTCATCGTGACGCTGGCGATGATGCTCGTGGCGAGCGGCCTGGCCTACCTCGCTTCCGCCGGCCAGTCGATCTACCAGATCCCGGAGTCGTTCGTCTGGCTGGGCCGCGGCTCGGGGCTTTTCGGGCTACCGCATGCGGTTGTCCTGATGCTCCTGCTCTACATCGTCGCCCACGTGCTGATGTCGCGGACGGTGCTCGGCCGCTACCTCTACGCCGTGGGAGGCAACAGCGAGGCCGCGCGGCTTTCCGGCGTGCCCGTCCGCCGCGTCCTCTTGGTGGCGTACGTCGCCTGCGGCCTGCTCGCCGGCCTCGGGGGCGTGATCATGGCTTCGCAGCTCAAGAGCGGCTCGCCCACGTACGGCACGATGTACGAACTCTACGTGATCGCCGCAGTGGTGGTCGGCGGCACGGCGCTGTCGGGAGGCGAGGGGAAGATCCTGGGCTCACTTATCGGCGCGCTCATCATCGCCGTGATCCAGAACGGCATGAACCTGCTCAACGTGGAGAGCTACACCCAGAAGGTCGTGCTAGGCCTGGTGATCCTCGCCGCCGTGCTCGTCGATCGATTACGCCACCGCGGAACCTAAAAGGTGCCAACCAACACCAAGGGAGGGCACGAGATGCCACGAGGGAAGCCGGAGCTGGCTTTTTTCCTTGCCGCGGCGGTAGTCTCCGCTGGAAAGCGAAAGAACCCGCACAGAATCAGGAAAGCGATCATGACCAAACCTTCGACGCAATGCCCGCTCCTGCCTGGCCAACTCCGCATGCCTCTGGCGGAGCGTGGACCACTGGTCATCGGCATCCTCGTGCTTGGCCTTTTGCCCATGACCGTGGCCGCCGGCCCGCAGCTCAAACTGCCGGGGCTGACGGTGAACGTCGCGGAACGGTGCGTCGATATCCAGGCCGCCGTCTGCCTCGACAAGGGCCTCCTCGAGGTCGTCGCCTGCACGAAAGGCACCAAGGAGCATGAATCGATCGTGGTCGTCGAGGCGACACCGATGCACATCCACACCGCCTTGCTCGTGCTCGGGGCGACCAACGGCCATCCCGCGATGCGTCGTCCGCGCGAGCCCGAGGGCACCGGCTGGATCGACATCCCACCCAGCGGCGACCCGATAGGGGTCTCGCTCGTATTTCAAGACGACGACGGGGAAATGGTCGAGCATGCCATCAGCGAGTTCGTGGCCGTGTCGGCCCCGGACGGTGGTGCGGGCGATGGCCGCGAGGCGGCCGTATTTCCCAAGAAGTTTCTGTTTGCCGGGTCGCATCTCCGCGAGAACGACGAAGGGCCGCGCACGTATCTGGCCGACGAAAGTGGAAACGTGATCTCGATCGCCACGTTTGGCGACGAGCTGCTCTGCATGGACGGCATCCATGGCCACGCCAACAACGGGCTCATGTGGCAGATCAATCCCGAGAACCTCCCGCCGGTCGGCGCGAAGGTGACGCTCCGACTCCGCGTTCGCTGACACATCGTCTGCCCCACGACAAGAAACTCTCCCCAGGCATGCCTTCGCGGCTGCATGCCCGCCCCCTTGCTCCCAAAGGGGGCAGCGAGGGACTGCATCACGCTCAACGACCTGAAGCCAGGCCACCCAGCCGGCGGTCGCACTCTGACCACGAAAGCAAGGCGATTGGCTCATAAAGAAATGTTGGCTTGGTGTTTAATGAAATTCAGGTTTTGGCGTATCGTCGCCTTTCATTTCGGGTTTCATCATGCCGCTCACCGCCGTCGCCCCGCCATCGACCGCCGCGATCTCCCCGCCTGCCGGTGTGGCGCCTCCGGTCATCGACGACCATTTCGGCACGCGGGTGACCGATCCGCATCGGCACCTCGAAAATCTCGACGATCCGCAGGTGAAGGCGTGGCTGCGGCAGCAGGCCGACGCCTCCGCGGCGACTCTGGCCGCGATTCCCGGCCGTGGCGGCCTGCTCGCCCGTATCCGCGACCTCGATCAGGCCGCGGCCTATACCGTGAGCCAGCCCCAGCAGCTTCCCCGCGGCGACATCTTCTTTCTCAAACAGGCGGCCGATGAAGACATGGCCCGGCTCTGGGTTCGCGAGGCCGACACCGGGGCCGACCGCCTGCTCATCGACCCCGCCACGCTGCCCCGGGCGACCCCCGACCAGCACGTGGCGATCGAATGCTTTGTGGCATCGCCCGATGGCCGGCATGTGCTCTACACGTTTGCTGCCGACGGCTCCGAGCAGAACGCCATCCGCGTGTTCGACCGCCGGCTCGGCAGCCATCTGCCGGAGCTGATCGAGCGGATCGATACGGTCTACGCCCACCCGTGCTGGCTCGAGGATGGCAGCGGTTTTGTGTACAGCCAGCGGCGGCCGCTCGATCCGAGCCAGCCCGAGACCGACTGCTACCGCTTCACGCAGGCCCGGCTCCATCGCCTCGGCACCGATCCGATGCTCGACCCGCATGTGTTCGGGAGCGAGTCGCCCGGATCACCTGCGCTCGAAGCCCTCGACTTTCCCGCCGTCGTGATCACGCCGGGCTCGGCCTGGGCGGTCGGCCAGGTGCGGCATGGCGACGAGGCCGATCTCACGCTCTACGCCGCGCCCCTGGCAAGCCTCGGCGCCGCCGACATCACGTGGAAGAAAGTCTGCGATCGCCGCGATGCCGTGCGGGCTTTCGCGGTCGCCCGCGATGGGATCCTGCTCGTCGCCACCGGCGGCCCGGCCCATGTCGTGCTGCGGGTCGATCTGGCGGCTCCCGCCTTTGCGGAAGCGGAAGTCGTCTTTGCCCCGACCGACATGGTCGTGGAGACGCTGGCGACCGCCCGTGACGCCATCTATATAGAAGCGATCGATCATGCGATCCGGCGGGTCGTGCGGCTGCCGCATGCGACGGCTCCCGACGGCCGTGCCACGGCATCGGTCGTCGCCACGCCCCCCGAGGAGCCCTCGGCCACGATCGCCGCGGCTCGGGCTGACGTGCCGGGCGTGACCCTCAAGACGCAATCCTGGATTCGGGCGGGCGGCCTGAACGTGTTCGATCCGCAGACGGGCCGGCTCACCGACGCCAGGCTCGCTCCCGAAGGCCGCGAACCGCCGGAGTGGCTCACGTTCACCGAAACGATCGTGGAGAGCTACGATGGCACCCGCGTGCCGCTCTCGATCATCCACCGCGCCGACCTCCCCCGCGACGGCAGCCGGCCCGCGTTGCTCGAAGGCTACGGCGCCTATGGCGTCACCTTCCCGATGAGCTTCATACCCCACCGGCTGGCCTGGCTGGAGCGGGGCGGCGTGATCGCGGTAGCGCATGTGCGCGGGAGCGGCACGTTTGGCAGGGCCTGGCACCATTCCGGCCGCCGCACCACCAAGCCCAACACCTGGAAAGACTTCATCGCCTGCGCCGA
>CAZONY010000186.1:0-1014 GCA_964581215.1 uncultured Chitinophagaceae bacterium
TGGAGCGAACGACCGGCGATCCCTTCGTCAGCCGGCCCGACTCGACGCGGCCGATGGCAATCCGGCCCACATAGTCGGACCAGTCGAGCGTGGTGACGAGCATCCGCAGCGGCGCGGTCTCATCGACGAGCGGCCCGGGGATCTTCTCCAGCACCATGTCGAGCAGCGGCTCCATCGTGCCCTCGCGGACGGCCGGGTCGTGGGAGGCGTAGCCGCCACGGCTCGAGGCGTAGACGTAGGGGAAATCGGCGAGGTCGTCGTCGGCGCCGAGTTCGAGGAACAGCCCGAGGATCTCGTCGAGCACCTCCAGCGGCCGGGCGTCGGGGCGGTCGATCTTGTTGACCACCACCACCGGCCGCAGCCGGCACTCGAGGGCCTTGGAGAGCACGAACCGCGTCTGCGGCATCGGTCCCTCGGCGGCGTCGACGAGCACGAGCGCCCCGTCGGCCATCCGCAGCACCCGCTCCACCTCGCCGCCGAAGTCGGCGTGGCCCGGCGTGTCGATGAGGTTAATCTTCACGCCCTTCCACTCGACCGCGATGTTCTTGGCGAGGATCGTGATGCCGCGCTCCCGCTCCAGGTCGTTGGAGTCGAGGATTCGTTCGCCGGAGAGTTGGCTGGCGCGGAACTGGCCGCTCTGCCGGAGCAGGCAGTCCACCAGCGTCGTCTTGCCGTGGTCGACGTGGGCGATGTCGGAGCGGCGGACGGCCGCACCGGACGAAACCTGATCAGCGGGCACGGTGGACATGGAGGGAGCCGGGGCGTCTGGGCCCCCGACCTTGAAAGGAGGGACGAAGCGGGCGGAACGAGCGAGCAGTAAGTATTCGACGCGAGCGACCGGTTGCCTAGGGCGTTTACGGTCCCTGCCGCTTTCGAGGTGGAGACGATGGGGATCGAACCCACAACCCCCGCCTTGCAAAGGCGGTGCTCTACCAATTGAGCTACGTCCCCGATTGAATCGCGAAAGCGCTGCGTGTGCGAAGGAGGCGTTGCCCGACCGCCGTCGAGACTGCC
>CAZONY010000186.1:1024-5334 GCA_964581215.1 uncultured Chitinophagaceae bacterium
TGAGCTACGTCCCCGATGGTATGACGCTCCGCGGGCTCGGGCCCCCGGGGGCGGCACAATCCGGGGCCGGGGCCCCGGAAAACAGTGCGCGCGCCAAGATTCGAACTTGGGACCTCCACCTTATCAGGGTGGCGCTCTAACCAACTGAGCTACGCGCGCGAAATCACCATTTCCAAGTCTAGATGGCGGGCCGGTGAAATCAACGGGGCCGGCGTCGAACGGCCCGTGGAGAGCGGCGAAAAATGGCGCTGGCGCCGCGGCGGCTTCCGGATAGGTTTGATCCGGTTTCATGCTCAGGAGTTGCGCCATGTCTTCACCTTTTCTCCCCCGGCGCTCACTGGTCGGGCTGTCCACCACCGCCCTCCTCGTCGCCGGTGCCCCCCTCTTCGCCGCCCAGCCGACGGTGGAATATGCCCTTGGCCTCAAGCCTTTCCAGCAGGGCGTGGAGTGCGACCAGCTCTCCGCCGAGGAGGCCAAGCAGGCGACCATCAAAATGGAGAAAGAGGGGAAGGTCACCGCCTGGGTGGTGCGCGGGCCGCGGGGCGAGGTACTGCGGAGCTTCGCCGACACCAACGGGGATCGCGTCGTCGACCGGTGGAGTTATTTCAAAGACGGGCTCGAGGTGTATCGCGACATCGACGCCAACTTCAACGCCAAGGCCGACCAGGCCCGCTGGCTCAACACCGCCGGCAGCCGGTGGGGAATCGACACCGATGAAAATGGTTCGATCGATTCCTGGAAATCGATCTCCGCGGAGGAGGCGACGGCCGAGATCGTGGCGGCGCTGGCGACCCGGGATCCGGGCCGATTCCGGCGGCTGTTGCCGACGGCGGCCGAATTGGAGGCGGCCGGTTTTACCGGGGAGCGGCTCAAGGATCTGACCGGGCGGGTCGCGGCGGCGGCGACCGGCTTTGCCGAGCTCGCTCGGTCTCAGAAGCAGTTTGGGCCGCAAACCCAGTGGAACAACATGCTTTCCGGCAGGCCGGGCCTCATTCCCGCCGGCGGCGATCTCACGAAAGACGTCGCCGCCTATGACAACGTCGTGGCGCTCGTCGATTCGGGAGCAGCGGGCGGACAGCTCTTCGTCGGCTCGCTGGTGCATTTCGGGGAGGCGTGGCGGCCGATCGACGTGCCGCAGGTGCCCGGGGCCGGCGGCGACATCGCGGAGCCGATAGGCTTTTTCACGCCCGCCGCCACGGCCCCCACCGCGGCCGCTTCCGGCGCCGAAAGCGAGCGAATCAAGCCACTTCTCGCCAAGCTGCGGGATATCGAGACCAGGCTCAGCGCCGCCGACCCGGCGGCCCGGAAGGCGATCGCGGAGGAACAGGTGACCGTGCTCCGGGAGGTCGTGGCCGCGGCAGATCCCGGTGAGAAGGCGTTCTGGGTGCGACAGTACGCCGAAACGCTCGCTGCAGGTGTGCAGGATGGGGCGCTCCCCGAGGGCATCGCCATGCTCGAACAGTTGGGCACAGCCGTCGCCGCCGATGAATCGCTGGAGGCGTTCGTCGCGTTCCGTCTGGCATCCGCCCGGTATGCGGCCGCCATGCAGCAGCCCCAGGCCGATATCGACGCCGCCCAGCGGGCGTGGATCGCGGAGCTGGGGGCATTCGTCGAGAAGCACCCGTCGTCGCCCGACGCCGCCGAGGCGATGCTGCAGATGGCGATCGCCGACGAGTTCTCTGGCAAGGAGAAGGAAGCCCTCGATCGGTATGCCGGAATCATCGAGCGATTTCCCGACACGCCATCGGGCCGAAAAGCCCGGGGGGCCGCGCGCCGGTTGGAGATTGTCGGCAAGCCCCTGGCGCTCTCCGGAACCGCGCTCGACGGCCGACCCGTCGCGGTAGAAAAGATGCGGGGTACGCCGGTGCTCGTGCACTACTGGGCGACCTGGTGCGAGCCCTGCAAGGTCGACATCGCACAGATTCGGGAACTGTTTCGAAAGTACGGTCCGAAGAAGTTTCAGGTCGTCGGTGTCACGCTCGATTCGGACAAGCAGCAGTTGGCCGCGTACCTCGCCGAAAAGCCCATGCCGTGGCCGCAATTGCACGAATCGGGCGGCCTTGACGGGCGGCTGGCCGAGGAGTTGGGCGTGCTGACCCTGCCCACGATGCTGCTGCTCGATGCGGATGGCAACGTGGTTGATCGCAGTCTGGTGATCACCGATTTGGAGCGCAAGCTCGATTCGATGGTCGGGGGGAAATAGGCTGGCCGGGCTGCCGTCGGCGCGGCGGGCGGTTTTCGTGGCGATTGGGTTTGCCGGGCGCGAGGAAGCTCGGTATGGTCGGTCGCAAACCGCTTTCGAGATGCCTCCATGCTTTTTGCCATCGGTTCCGTCAGTCCGGTCCTGTGTGCCGTGGGTGCCGTGCAGGTGCTCGGCATCATCGCAGCCGCGGCGTCTCGCATGGCGGAAGGCACCCGGCACGAGCGGGTGGGCCACTGGTTGTGCGTGGCGGCCCTGGGTACGGTCGGCGGCCTGTGTGGATTCTGTCTCCAGTACGGCCCGGATTCCGGTGCTATGTGCGCGGTCACGCTCACGGTGATGACCATGATCGCCATCGTGGACGTGCAGCCGGCATCGGCAAGCCGATAGCCCGCAGTCCTCCTGGATTGCCGGGGCGCCCTGTTTTGGCGGGCGCTCTCCGAAAAATCGGAAAAAAACTCCCCCTCGGCGCGCGGCGATGCCGAATGGATGTGTGGCGAGGAGGCCTGCTCTTCGGGCTGCCTCCCCCATTTCTCCAAGGAGCCAGGCATGTTGACTTCGATCCGCCCTGTACCGCTTGCGCTGGCGTTCATCGGGCCCGTGTGTTTTGCCGCCGCGTGCGTTGCGGAAGATCTTGCCACGCGGGTCAGTGCCCAGATCCAAGCCTCGTCCGATCTGCAGCAGCTGCCGATTTCAGTGCGCGCCCTGGGCCCGACGGTCTGGCTGTCCGGAAAGGCTTCGCCCGAGCAACAGCAGGCCGCGATCGCGATCGCCGAGCGGACTCCCGGCGTGGAGCGGGTAGTGAATCAGTTGGCCGCCGCCGAGGCGGCGGTGGAAAAGCGATCGTCTTCCGTAGCCTCCGCAGCGCCGATGCCTCCGGCGGCAGTGGCTCGCGAATCGCGGGCGATCGATCGCCCCCTGGCCGCGCAGCTCGTCGCCAAGCAGGTGCCCGCGTCGGCTCCGTCGCTGCGGCCGGACCTGGCTGGCGAGGTGGCGGCTAAGCTTCGTGAGTCGGGCCAGCTCAAAGGCTACCGCGTGAGCGTGAAGGCCAAGGACGGAACCGTCTGGCTCTCGGGCTCCCTCTCGAGCCGCGAGCAGTTGGATCGCACCGTTGCTCTCGTGGAGGCCACGCCCGGGGTCGAGCGGGTGGTGAATCGGCTGTCGATCGGCGAAACGGCCGCACCGGTCGCCGAGTCGAAGAGCCCGTTTTCGCTCCCGAAATCGATGCGGTCGCTCGTCGGCCTGTCGCCCGAGCCATCCGTCGGCGACGTGGCCGGTGCCCCCGAGGGGGTGGTGCAGGCCTCGGGCGGTTCGGCGGACGGCCCCGGTTTGATTCAGCTCACGCAGGCCCAGGGGCGCGCAGCCCCGCCGCGGCCGATGGGGGGGCCGGCGGGCCGTCCCATGCCGATGCGGGCTGCAGGCCGAATGGTGCGGCCCGCCAGTCACGGCGATGCGATGGTCCTGCCCGGACCGGGCGGTCATGCGGACTACTCGTCCGTCGATGGCCTTGCTGACGGGCAGATGGTGCCCGGTTCCATGCGGATCAGCGAAGGCGGCATGGCGGTGGGCGACGGCGGCATGGGCATGGCGGGGGGGCCTGTCATGGGAGGGCCGATGCCCATGGGCGGCGGCGGGGTCGGCATGCCGGCCGTGCCGGTCCGCGGCGGTGGTCCGAACATGCCCAACTACGCATGGCCGAGCTACTCGGCATACCCAAACTACGCCGCCCTTCAGTATCCGACGCAGTATTCGCCGACTGCCTGGCCCTACATCGGCCCCTTCTACCCGTACCCCCAGGTGCCGCTTGGCTGGCGCCGGGTGTCGCTCGAGTGGGACGACGGATGGTGGTTCCTCGACTTCGACGAGCGTCACGTCCACAGCCACCACCGGTAAAGCCGGCCGGGCAAGAACCAGGGGTGTCGATCGCGACCCGCTCCCCGCCTGGGGGGCGGGTTTTTTGTTTCTCTGGCCGGCCTCGCCGGCCGCTCCGGCTCGCCCGATTCCGCCAGCGGAAAATCTGCAAGTCTGGGGGCTGCATGACCGATACAACCGTCAGGGTCGTGGTATTCGGCCACCTCTCAACGCCCTTGTCGAGGAGTTCGTCATGTCG
>CAZONY010000187.1:0-5332 GCA_964581215.1 uncultured Chitinophagaceae bacterium
ATGGGGCCGCTGGGACTCGAACCCAGGACCAACGGATTAAAAGTCCGATGCTCTACCGACTGAGCTACAGCCCCGCGGAAATGGTACCGGAGCCACGAGCGAGAGCAACCGCCGGAGACGGGAAAGTGCCCGAGAGAGGACTTGAACCTCCACCCAGTTACCTGGACAAGAACCTGAATCTTGCGCGTCTGCCAATTCCGCCACTCGGGCGAGTGAGGATTGGCGATCCTAGCAGCGGATGGGGGCGGGGAAAAGGAGGCCGCGTCCGCACGAGCACGCCGCCCGGTGGAAACCGATGTAGCCGACCGGATCCGACATCGAAACAATGACTCCCCGGAAAAAACACGAGGTTTTTGCATGCCTGCCCCGCCCGCCTCAGGTCGATCGAGCCCGGTTCTGATCGTGATCCCGGCCCGTCTTTCCAGCCAGCGACTGCCGCGCAAGATGCTCTTGGCCGACACCGGCAAGCCGCTCGTGCAGCACACCTGGGAGGTAGCCCGACGGGCCGGACGGGCCGGACGCGTGGTGGTGGCTACCGACAGCGAGGAGATCGCGGCGGCCGTGACGACGTTCGGCGGTGAGGCGGTGATGACATCGCCGGAAGCGCCCAGCGGCACGGCCCGGATCGTGGAGGCTCTCCCCCGGTTCACCGGCGCGGAGGTGATCGTCAACGTGCAGGGGGACGAGCCGGAACTGTCGCCCGCGGCCATCGACCTGGCGATCGATCTGCTGGACCGCTGCCCCGACGCCGGCATCGCCACGCTCGTGACACCGCTCCATGCCCGAGACGCGCTCGCAGAGCCCTCCGTCGTCAAGGCGGTGCTCACGCCATGGAGGCCCGGATCACCGAAATCCTGGATGGGCCGCGAGGTGCCCGGGGCCTGGCGGGCGATCACGTTCAGCCGAGCCGCCGTGCCGTCTGCCCGCGACTGGAACGACTCGCTCCTGGCGGCGTCGCCACCGCTCTTCTGGCAGCACGTGGGGCTCTACGCGTACCGCCGCAGCGTGCTCGAGGCATGGAACGATCTGCCGGAATCGCGGCTGGCCGGACTGGAGAGCCTGGAACAACTGCGGGCCGTGGAGGCCGGCATCCCGATCGTGGCCGGCGCGATCGACCATGCCGCCCGGGGCATCGACACCCCCAAGGATTACGCGGCCTTCGTAGCGCGACGGCGGGAGGCATGCGCAGGCTGACGCCTGCGCCACATGGGGCTGAGGAGTGCGTTAGGCGGGCCGCGCGGCTCTACGCCTTCACCCGCTCCAGATACTCGCCCGTGCGGGTATCCACCTTGATCATCTCGCCCTGATCGATGAAGGCGGGCACGATCACCTCCGCGCCCGTTTCGAGCTTCACCGGCTTGCTGAGATTGGTCGCCGTGTTGCCGCGGACGGCCGGCTCGGCATATTCGACCTTGAGCACCATCTGGTTGGGTGGCTCCATCGAGATCGGGTTGCCGTTGTAAAGCAGCATCGAGCAGACCGTGCCCTCCTTGAGCCACTTCCAGGCATCGTCCACCTGGGTCGCCGAGAGCTCGTATTGCTCGTAGTTGGCGTTGTCCATGAAGACGAACTGATCCCCCTGCTTGTAGAGAAACTGGGCGTCGATCGTGCTGATGTCGGCGGCATCGAGGGAATCGCCGCTCTTGTAGGTCCGATCGAGCACCGTGCCCCGCAGCAGGTTGCGGAGCTTGCACTTGTAGAGCGCCTGCCCCTTTCCCGGCTTCACGAAATTGCACTCGATCATGATGTAGGGATCGCCGTCGATCTGGACCTTGAGCCCCTTCTTGAATTCACTCGTGTTGTAGGCTGGCACGGCTTTTCGTCGCTCCTCTGGTCGGTCGCGTTTTCCTTCCCGGGGCTGGGCCCGTATCTTTCCGGCTGACAAGGGTGGCCGCATCGCCGCGGCCTGTCAACGTCCACCTCGGCCCGACCATGCCCCCCGCCATCGCCGCCTCGGACATCCCCGCGTCATCCGCCCGGTGGCGGCATGAACTCGCCTCGGCCATCCGCACCCCCGAGGCCCTCTGCGCGGCCCTCGACCTCGATCCCGATCTCGCGGCAACCGCCCGGGCGGCCGGCGGCGACTTCCCCCTGCTCGTCCCGCGCGGCTTCGTCGCTCGGATGCGGAAGGGGGATCCTGCCGACCCGTTGCTGCTGCAGGTGCTCCCCCGGGGTGAAGAGCGGGTCGCCGCACCGGGGTTCACGAGCGACCCATTGGCCGAGCAGGAGGCGCTGGCGGCGCCGGGACTCGTCCGCAAGTATGCCGGGCGGGCGTTGGTGCTCGTCACGGGCGGCTGTGCGGTCAACTGCCGCTACTGCTTCCGACGCGAATTCCCCTACGCGGCCGGCGGCGCCCATGCGGCCGGCGTCGCCGAGGCGATCGACGCCATCGCCGCCGATGCGTCGCTCCAGGAAGTGATTCTCTCCGGCGGTGATCCGCTGCTCGTCGATGATGCCCGGCTCGGCGAGATCATCGACCGCCTGACGACGATCCCGCACGTGCGGCGACTGCGGATCCACACGCGGCTGCCCGTCGTGCTCCCCGAGCGGGTGACCGATGACCTGATCGATCTCCTCGCCACGTGCCGGCTGGCCGGCACGGTCGTCATCCACGCCAATCATGCCCGGGAACTGGATGATTCGGTCGCCGAGGCGATCGGGCGGCTGCGGCGGTCGGGGGCCATCCTGCTCAACCAGTCGGTGCTACTGGCGGGTATCAACGATTCCGTGGCGGCCCTGCAATCGCTGTCGGAGCGGCTCGTCGACCTGGGTGTGGTGCCCTACTACCTGCACCTGCTCGACCGGGTCCACGGAACCGCCCACTTCGAGGTGCCGGAGGCCGTGGCCCGCCGGCTGCACGGCCGACTCCGCGCGGTGCTGCCTGGCTACGCCGTGCCGCGACTGGCCCGCGAAGTACCCGGTGCTGAAGCGAAAGCCTGGATCGGATAGCATTTCTGCTTCCTCCCGGAGATCCACTCGCATGAAGATCCTGATCGGTGTCGATGGGTCGCAGGCCTCGCTCGACGCGGTCCGCCTGGCAGGCAGGCTGCTCGACCCCGCCACGGACCACCTGGCGATCTACTTCTCGCCGATGGAACTCGAGAAGCGTCTCTTCGGCCAAAGCCGCAGGATCGTCGAAGGCGCGGCGGCAGCACTCTTCGAGGAAGCCTGCGGCCTGCTGCCCGGCGGCTGGGTCAAACCTCCGGACATGATCTGTGCCTCGAAGCCGGCGGCGGTTGGCATCCTGGAATCG
Organism: uncultured Chitinophagaceae bacterium; assembly: GCA_964581215.1. Taxonomy (GTDB): domain Bacteria; phylum Planctomycetota; class Planctomycetia; order Pirellulales; family UBA1268; genus CACORA01. The sequence continues at coordinate 3,254 of CAZONY010000187.1, forward strand.
GCCGCCGGCTGGAAGGCGGACGCGATCGTCGTCGGCGCCCGCGGCCACGGCTCGATGGAGCGACTGCTCTTGGGGAGCGTCTCCCGCGCCGTGGTCCATGGAGCGCACCTTCCCGTGCTGGTGGTTCGCACGCCGCCCCCCTCGACGCGGCCACTCAAGGTGCTCGCCTGCCATCATGCGGCCAGCGCCGCGGCGGTGGCCCGATCGGTGGCCGCCATCCACTGGCCGACCGACACCGACGCCCGTGTGATCGGCGTCACCGAATCGATGCTGGCCGGCCCGCTGCCTCCCTGGCTCGAGAACCGCGTGCGGGATCCCGACACGGCCGCCGTCGCCAGTGCCTGGAAACAGGAGCATGACGCGGAGGTGGCGGCCCTGGGGGGACGGCTGGTCGAATTCCAAAGGAGCCTGCCCGACGTGTTTCGTCGCCATGAGCCGATCGTGGCGGAAGGCAACGCCGGCGACCGGATCCTCGATCAGGCGCGGAAGGACGGCACCGACCTGATCGTCACCGGCCGCACGCCGACGGATACCCTCACCCGCTGGCTGCTGGGCAGCACGTCGGAAGCCGTGCTCACGCACGCCCACGCCAGCGTGCTACTCGTGCCGGTTCAGAAGTAGCGCGTCACCACCACCAGCGGTCGGCGGGCAGTTTCACGGCGGCATGAGCCTTGCCCACGTCCCCATTTTCGTCCACGAGCAGGTTGGGCGAATCGATCGCCATCCGTGGCTGGATCGTCACGCCACCGCCGATCGGAGTGATGAGCCGTGACCCGCTCCACAAAGCATTGATGGCCGTCTCCACCTGCACCACCGGCGGGAACGTCTCGATCGGGTAGGCCGATTCATCACGGAGCGTGTTCGCGGCCCATCCGGCCTTGCCGAAGCCGTCGAATTCCTGGAGCCATGCCGCCACGACCGCGAGGTCGATGAGCGAACGCAGCTGCGCGTAGACGGGGCTGCGGGCGGCGATCTCGGGGTATTTCTTCGTGAAGGCGGTGGTGAAGAGCTTGCTGGCATTGTTCGCCCGGTCGGCCGACATCCGCCGACCGTCGGGCAGCACCACCTCGTCGGCCCCCACGAGCTTCACGCCGTCGCCCACCAGTTCGATCGCCAGATCGTCTTCGCTCACCCGCACACACTGGTAGTTCGGCACGAAATACCACCGCTGCAGGGCGTTGGCGGCCACCGGCTGGGATTTGGCCAATTCGACCCAGGTGCTCATCTTCACCGGCGGCCGCTCCAAGCCGATGCCGATGAGCTTCATCCGGTAATCGGCCTCGACCATCACCTGGGCGAAGTGCGTGGCCGGGGAGACGCCATCGACCCGCACGGTCTGCAGGCCGAGGGCCTGCCGCATGCCAGTGACGAGGCTTGCCACGTCGGCCTTCGGGTTCACGCGGCCGATCCGCCGCATGAAGTCCTGCAAGGCGGCCAGCCCCTCCTGCGTGGGATCGATCGAGCAGCCGAGCGTGCGACTGGAGGCCTGGCCCGGCGCTGAGCTTCGCAGCGCCGCGGCGAGATCCTCGAGGAGGATCGTGGGAGCGCCAGTCTCCACCCCCACCGTGCGACCGGCAGCGTCGGCCATCCAGGGCTCGGCGGGACCGGCGATGACGACTTCGCCCGGATCGGAGCCCTCGCCCGGATAAATGAACACGTAGCGAACCCTGGTGAGCCCGGCCAGCTTCTGCATCTCTTCGGGAATCCCGTGGCCCGCTGTCACGGCCTTTGCCAGCTCCCTCTCCAGTCGCGACAGGGCGACATGGCGGAGCGGTGTTCGCGATTGCAGATCGCCGTCGAGCGACGCAACGGCCGCCCGCCTCGTCCGGGCCAGGTTGGGATCGGCGACCATGGTGGTATGAAGCACACCTCGGGCATCGACGACGATTCCGCCGGCAGTGCCACCGGCACCCCCGCCGCCGGCCCCGCCGCCGGCACCACCTCTGCCGCCGCCCGCCCCGCCCATGCCACCGCCCATGCCGCCCATGCCACCGCCCATGCCGCCCATGCCACCGCCCATGCCGCCCATGCCCATGCCGCCCATGCCGCCGCCGCCGAATTGGGCACTGGCCGGCCCGC
>CAZONY010000188.1:0-5307 GCA_964581215.1 uncultured Chitinophagaceae bacterium
AACATGATCTGCCCCTGCGACGGATAGCCACTGCCATGAGCCAAGAAATCGCGAATGATTCCGGACAGCCCGTTGACGCCCGCACCGACGCCGGCCTCCGCCGCATCGGCGATGCCCTGGCGGGGCTGCGCTACGGCTCCGTGCTGGTGATCGTGCAGGACGGCGTGATCGTTCAGATCGAGCGGACCGAGAAGACGCGGCTCGACAAGCCGACCGCTGTGGCAAAGCGACGAAACCGGTAGCTCTCCCGGATAGATTTCCCGGCACGCATGTAGCCCGTCGGCTTTGCAGGCTACACCGCGCGGCGGTCGAGCAGGGCGTCGATGAGCGCCGTGCGGGTGTCGATCGGCGTCGTCACCCGCTTCGCCGCCGGCCGGGTGAGGATCTCCTGGAGCTTCAGCAGCCGCCGGCCGCCGGACTGGGCGTCGTAGCTGTTGAAGCCGATCGTGAGCCGTCGTTCGGCCGGCACCGGCTCGCCGTCACGCAGCATCGCCGTTGGCATGCCCTTGTCGTCGCGATTCACCTGAAACGGCCAGAGCGTGCGGTCTGATCGCTTGTCGTTCCCATCCTCGGCCAGCACGTCGAACAGCTCGCGGCCCGTCAGCTGACCGGTCACGAGCCGGTTTTCATACGGAATCACCCGCCAGCAATCGCCCACGGTCACCGGCCCGGCCGCGATCGCCCCCTTCGAGAACGTGCCGTGGAAGACGCCGTCCACCGGGCTTCCGGCCCGGGCCAGCGCCGCCGCGAAGCTCTCGCACAAGAGCCGGGCCAACGGCGAATCCCGCCCCTCCCCCGCGATCTCGCGGGTCGCCGTGGCCACGGGGCGGGCCAGCTCCGCGTCCGCCGCGGCGATGTCGGGCCCCGCCAGTTGCATCACGAGCGGGTCAGGCTCGAAGCGGTCGTCCATCAGCACCGTGAAGACGCGACGATCGACGAGCTTCCGCGTCGCCAGGTCGAAGGTGAGATCCACGCGACCGCAATGGATGCCGTGATAACTGGCCTGCGAGCAGAGCGTGCCATGGAGCATCCAGGCCGGCTTGTTCTGGTGGGAGTGGCCCGCGAGGTAGATATCCACGTCTTTCACGTCGCGGAGCAGCGCGCGGATCGGGTTGGCGTAGTCGTCGTTGAACCGCCAGCCCATGTGGCCCAGCACGACGATCGCGTCGGCCCCCTCGGCCTTCACGTCGGCGAGCGACGCACCGAGGGATTGCAGGGGATCAACCGGCACGACGCCGTCGAGCAGCTCCGGCGGCAGCCACGATTGGAGGCCGGGCGTGATGAGGCCCACCAGCGCGATTCGGAAGCCCCCCACCTCGCGGATCGTCCACGGACGCACCCGGCTCCAGGCGCCGTCGAATCCACCAGGAGCCTGGCCGCCCCGCATGACGTTGGCCGTGAGCACCGGCGGCCGCGAGGCCTCCAGCAGGCCGCCCAGCTTCTCGGGGCCCCAGTCGAAGTCGTGGTTACCCAGGGTCCAGGCGTCGTAGCCGAGGCGGTTGAACAAGTCGATCATCAGCCGCCCGTCGCTCCGCAGGCTCGTGGCCGTGCCCTGCACGACGTCTCCCACGTCTACCGTGAGCGAGTGGGGGGCCATCCGCCGCCAGTCGCGGATGCAGGCGGCGCACCGGGCCATGCCGCCGACGTCATCGAGCCCCTCGTAGGTGCTCGTGGGGAGGATGTGGCCGTGCAGGTCGGTGGTGTGGAAGATCGAGATCGTCCGCGCCCGCCCCAGCTCGTCGGCCCGCAGGATCGATTCGGGATCGAGCCACGGGGCGGCCAGCGACGCCCCGGCTCCGACGAGAAAGTTGCGACGAGGGATCATCCCCCTCAGCGTACCGAACCGAGGCCCGTTTCGCGAAGGTGGAGGGCGAGGATCCGCTTCAGCTCCTCCACGGCCTGCGGGTGGTGGTGCACCTTCGTGTGGCTCGCCGGCACGATGAGTTCGCTGTGCGCCCCTTCGAGGCGGGCGCTGCTCACGGGCACGACGCAGTCATCCGGCCCCGCAAGCAGCGAGTGGTGCGACTGGCCGATGATGCTGTGGGTGGTCACCCAGCAGGGAACCCGCAGCCCGCGGACCGCCCGCAGCAGCGGAGAGGTGGGCTCGAGGATGTCGATCGTGGTCGGCAGCTTCTTCGCGAAGTAGGGCCAAAAGCCGTCCGGATTGAGGGCCACGACCTCGTCGTGGACGCGGGTCGGCCCGGGGGGCGGCTGCACGGTCACGGAGGCGAGCTGGCCCACGCCCCGCGAGGCCAGCCCCGAGCCGTCGTGCGGCGTGGCGATGAAGACCACCCGCTTGATGAACGGCGAAGGCTCGAAGAAGAAGGCGTTGCGGACGAACTCCCGATGCTGCGGCGGCATCGTCATCTGCTCGAACGGACGGCGGGCGATCGCCTCCCACACCGCCGTGCCGGAATCGACGACCTGCAGTTTGGCATGCAGGCCGCCCATGCTGTGGCCGACGAGCACGAGGTGTTGCAGGGCCGGATCCTTCCCGTCGGGATCGAGCTGCCGCACGGCCGCCCGTAGCTCGCGGCGGAGCACGGCCGCCGACGTCATGAACGCGCCGCCGGTCGGGTAGTGGAAGACCCACGGCTCGAACCGGCGGTGGAAGGTCGGCCACGTGCGCAGGTCGTTGAGCATGTCGAACCACGTGCCCTGGTCGCTCGCCAGGCCGTGGATGAAGACGACGGGGATCCGCCCCGGCTGGTGCGGCTCGAGACACTCGAGCCGGGCCTCCGTATCGCTGCCGCCGTAGGGCTGCACGAAGCTGCGGAGCGTGTCTTTCGGCATGGCGGCGAGCATGTCGAGCAGCGGCAGCGTGAGGTCGGCGGCGAGGTGCGGCCGCACCGGCCCGATGTGCACCGCCGCGATCTCGATCGGATTGGCGAGATCGAGGATGGCCGCGGCGTGGTCGCGGGCCAGCGGGCCGGCGAACTTCTGGAAGACGTTGTCGCCGCCGGGCATGTCGAACCGGAGCACGGCCGTGGCCGTGAGCGACTGGCGGATCGGCGCGAACCGCTCACCCGCGCTCCCCGGGGGCCCGCGTTTCACCCGCACGACGACGGGCACCCCGAGCCCGCTGCGCACATGCTGCCGGGCGATCCGCTTGTCGGCCGGCGGGCAGAAGGCCTCGATCGACTCGATCTCGCAATCGGCGATCGGCAGCGCCTTCCCGATCACCGGCACGCAGATCGGCTTCCACTTCGGCCCGATCCACATGCCTTCAGGCGTCAGCCGCCCGGAGGCCTGGGCCGATTCGAGCAGGCCGGCGAGGGCCTCGTTGTAGATCTCGCCCGCCTCCACAAGCACCTCGGGCGCGCCGGGGCAGGTCCAGATGGCGTTCCAGGCCGTCTCGCAGGCGGCATAGTAGCCGTCGGTGGCGTGGCAGTCGGGCTTCTCGGCGAGCTCGTGCGAGGCGCACGTGTAGTCCCGCGCGTGGCGAAGAAATGTCTGCGCCTCGACGAGCGGCGTCTCACGGCTCGGGGCCGGCGGCAGCTCGATGGCGGGGGCTGCGCCGGCGATCACCAGCACCGCGACCAGCGCGCATGCCAGCCCGCAACGGATTCGCGCCATGTGCCATTCCACGCTCCACCCCACGCCGTATCATCGACGCGAAGGCCGGCCCTCCGGCCCTTCCAGCCGGCACCAGCCGCAGGGACGGGCCAAACCCCGCACCTTCACGCGCGGGCGTGTTCTTCGGCGACCAGTTCGAGGTCGCTGGACAGGTATTTCACGGCGGCGGTCGGGCCGAGGTTGAAATAGACACGGCCGTCGGTGGCCCAGCGGGCGCCGTCGTGGAGAAACTCGGCCGTCGCGGCCCGCACGTTGGACACGGCCTCCACCTCCTCCATGCCGCCGCCCTCGATGGCCTCGAAGCACACCTCGATCGCCACCAGCGCCTTGAGCCGGCCGGTGTGGCGATCGCGGGCGTAGACGACGTCGTCGTCGAAATCGACATCCACCCACCGCAGGCCGCGGGGCTTGCCGCTGGCGGCGGCCCGCTCGATGAACTTGGCCTCGAGCTGCTCCCGCTGCCGGTGGAAATCCCGCTGATCGCGGGCCAGCCGTTCGGCCAGCCGCGCCGCCCGGAGCGGCCGCAACGCGATCGAGATGGCCGCGCCGGCGAACACGGCCGCGAGGAACGTCCCGATCATGTACAACGCAGTGGTCATGCAAGACCCTCCCGGCACCGACGGGGAAACTCGATCTCAGCCGCTTCGGGAAAGTGTAGGGCAGCCGCCGCCCGAGTCAAAAACGGAGATTTTCGACGCCACCGATGACCGCTTCCCGATGCCCGCGGCTGGGGGCCCACCAGTCGATCGCCGGCGGCTTCACGAAGGCCGTGGACCGCGCCCTCGAGACCGGCTGCGAGGCCCTGCAGATTTTCACCCGCAACATCAACCAGTGGCGGGTGGCGCCGCTCGATCCGGCCGAGGCGGCGGCCTTTCGCCGGGCGGTGAAGGCGGCCAAGCTCGATCCGGTGGTGGCCCATGATTCCTACCTCATCAACCCCGCTTCCGCCGATCCGGTGCTGCGAAAGCAGTCGATCGACGGGCTGGTGACCGAGCTGGAGCGGGCGGAGGCGCTGGGGATTCGCTGGGTGGTCGCCCATCCGGGCGCGGCGGGCGAGCAATCGGTGGCGCGGGCCGTGGCCCGGGCGGCCGACGGCATCGCCCGCGCCCTCGCCCGCACGAACAGGCTGGCGGCGGGGATTCTCATCGAGACGACGGCGGGGCAGGGCTCGTGCCTGGGGGCGACCTTCGAGGAGATCGGCGCGATGCTCCGGCGGATCGATGCCAAGCCGGGGCTGGCCGGTCGGGTGGGCGTATGCCTCGACACCTGCCACGTGTTCGCCGCCGGCTACGCGCTCTTCCCGAAGCCGGCGCTCGACGCCACGCTCCGGGAGTTTGACCGGCTCATCGGGCTGGATCGGCTGGTGGTGATCCATGCCAACGATTCGAAGAAGGATCTCGGCTCGCGGGTGGACCGGCACGAGGCGATCGGCCGGGGGAAGATCGGCCGCGAGGCTTTTCGGTTGATCATGACGCACCCGAAGCTCAGGCGGATCCCGATGATCCTGGAGACGCCGAAGGAGGGAGCGGACGGCAAGCCGACGCCCGCGAACGACCGTCGCAACCTGCAGCTCCTCCGCTCGCTCGCCGCACAGGCGCGGCGGTAGCCCGCCGCCCAGGAAGCCTCCGGCGGAAGCCGGTGGAATGCATCACCCCCGACGCCGCGTCACCCCTCCCCAGGAAGCCTCCTGCGGAAGCAGGTGGAACTGCATCACCGCCGACGCCACGCAGT
>CAZONY010000189.1:0-5257 GCA_964581215.1 uncultured Chitinophagaceae bacterium
GTCCGGAATGCCGGCATGCCAGATGCCGTGCTTGGAGCCCTCGCCGCCCGTGTTGGTCTTTTGGCTGTGGCCGTGTCCAAACCCCGGATTCACCCGCAGCGTGACATTCGCCCCGGGCACACGCTCGGCCAGCTGCTCGATCATGTCGGCCGAGCCGCAGTTCACGTGGATGCCGAGTTTCGCCACCGTGTCGAGGCTCTCGCGGTCGAAGATGTCGGCGGTGTAGACGATCGGGTGGACCGGTGGGATGCCTCCGGCCGAGTCGCCCCGGTCGGCATGCGGAACGTAGCCCGCCGCGAGCGCCCGGTGGATCTCGCCGGTGCTCACGGCATCGACCATCACGCCTTCCTGCCGCACGAGGTTGAGAACGGCCAGGTTGGAGCAGGCCTTCTGCGCGAATCGCACGGTGTCCCAGGCCGCCAGATCACGGCAGCGGCGCCGGATCATCTCCGCGTCGTACACATAGAGAGGCGTGCCGAAGGTTTCCGCGAGCTGCCGCACGCCCGCGCCGCCGATCTCGCGGCGGATGCCCGATGCTGGAGATGTCATGGAGTCGGTCATCGCACGGGCGCTGGGATCGGGAAGCCGGGGGGCAGCGGCATGGCTCCGCCGCCACCCGCCTGCTGGGCCGCAGACATGGCGGCTGCCGCCTGGAGGGCGGCCGCATCGACGGAGAGCCGCGTGGCGATGCCCCGCTCGATCGGCGTGACGGAGATTTCGAGCGTGCCGCCACCGGCCTCGCGGGCCGCGGCCGCCGCCGCTGCGGTCTGCTTGGCTTCCGCGTCGTCGCCGTCGGTGGCCGCGTAGGTGAGCAGCCGATCCACGGCCGCCCGGAGGCCGGCGATCGGCCGGGCCGTGGCATCGGGTTTGCCGCTGGCTGCGAGCGCGTCGGCGGCCCGCCGCTTCACGTCCCCCCCGGCAAGCACGAACGCATACTCGGGCGCCACGGCGAGCGTGAGATCGACCGATTCGTCGAACTGCTCCGCGACGGGCGTTTCGGAGAAGTCGAGCGAGATCGTGTGGAGGGTCGCGGCTCCCGACGCTCCGGTATCGAAGGCCACCTTCAGCGCCGCCGGCAGCGGATCTCCTCCGAGCAGCTGCTTGAGCCGGGCCTCGAGTCCCTTGCCATCCTTGATGCGGACGCCGAGCGTGAGCTCCGGCAGCGGAGCCGTGGCGGTCGCGCGGTCGGTGTCGATCGTCACGGCGGCGTCGATGCCGCCGGCCTCGAGCATGGCCGCCACGAGGGCGCGGCCCGCGACGCCGAGCGACTTGGCGAGCGGCTCGTCGGAGTATTCTTCGAGTGAGGCATCGAGCGATTTCGTGATCTGCGCCCGCATGTCGGCCGGCACGGCCAGGGCCATGTGGCCGCGGATCGCCGGCCTCGCACCCTCCGCCATGGCCTGTGCGCCGACGGTGGTCGTACCCTGAGCGGCGGCGGCCACCATGCCAGCCGCAGCGGAACCTTCGACCTGGGCGGAACTGGCCTCCACGAACACCTGCTTGCCTGTCTGATCGATGGCGAGGCCGAGCGCGACCGATTCGGTGTCCTTGAGGTTCGCGAGGAATCCGCGCATGGCCTCCGGATCGACCGGCTGGCCCTGGGCCGCCGCCGCGTTGGCCGACTGGTCAAGGATCATCTCCAATTGCATTCGGAGCGGCTCGGGCATGGCGCTGGGGAAGACACGGATGCCCAGGGAGAAGGGCGTGACCACCTGTTCGAGCAGGGGCAGCGGATCGGCCGGACCGGCGGGGCTGCCGGGAACCGTCGCCACGGCCCAGGCGCCGCTGGGGGCGGCCCGCTCCACGAACTCGATCGGGGTGCCGTTTTGCAGCGTCACGCGGCGGACATCGCCATCCTTTTCCACGGGACCAAGCGGCCCCTGCAGCGACTCCAGCAGCGTGTCGAGGTTCTTGACCGGCAGGTAGCCGTGCACCACCGGCATGCCGTTGGCAGCGGTGACGATCACTCCCAGCGGCCGGGTGACATCGAGGCCGCCCAGGCCACGCCCCTGCGTCGCCGCCAGCAACAGCGTTTCGGCGACCGCGGCGAGGCCCGGCTGGCCCACCTGGCTGCCGAGCCACCCGACTTGCTTCTTCAGGTCGGCGTAGCCGTCGATGGCGACGATGCCGAGCACCGTGGGCCCATTGGCGCGGGCGGCGACGTCGCTCCCGGCGGCGAGCAGCGTGGTGCACAGGAACGACACGACCACACCAAACCCGGGGGCCGAAGCACGAGGACGCATCGGAAACATCTCCATGGACGAATCTGGGAAATGAAAACTCCAGGCAGTGTATCAGCCGGATCGTAAAACCCGGTATCCTCGGCCCGCATGCACCCCGAGCCGCCCTCCATCAGCCCTCCATTCGTCGCCGATCCGGCTGTTGGCCGGGAGGCGGCCGCCGGCCGGATCCGCGCCCTGAAGCGTGCGGCCCACCGCCGGCGGCTGCGGATGCAGGCGTTGCTCTACCTGCTCACGTGCGCGACGACGTTCGCCGCCGGCGTGGTCGGCTGGCAGCCGATGCTGCTGGGATTCGATGACGACCTCCTCGCCCGGCTGGGCGGAGAGTGGGCCCGCGGCCTGGCCTACATGATCGCGGTGATGGCCGTGCTGACGGCGCACGAGGCGGGCCACTTCATCGCGGCACGGTGGCACCGCATCCCGGCCACGCTGCCCTTCTTTCTGCCGGTGCCCATCCTGCTCACCGGCACGCTCGGCGCCGTGATCGGGATGGAGGGGTCGCGGGCCAACCGTCGCCAACTCTTCGACATCGCTCTGGCCGGGCCGATCGCCGGCCTCGTCGTCGCGGTGCCGGTGATGGCCGTCGGCATGCTCCTTGGCACGCCCAGCGATGCGAGCCCCTTCGCGCTCTCGCCACTGGCCCGGTGGATGCTGGCCGTCGTGCGGCCCGACGCCGCGGAGGGCATCGAGCCCAACGCGCTCTTCATGGCCGGCTGGGTGGGGCTGCTCGTGACGGGGCTCAACATGATCCCCGTCAGCCAGCTCGACGGCGGTCATGTGAGCTACGCGATCTTCGGCCGGCATGCGAAGTGGGTGGCCCGCAGCGTGCTGGCCGGAGCCGTCGTGGCGATCGCGGTCTTGGGGCTCTACAACTGGATCGCGATGGTGGTGATCGTGATGCTGATGGGCACCGACCATCCGCCGATCCGTGAGGACGGCCGGCCGCTGGGGCGCGTCCGCACGGTGGTGGGCCTGCTCGCCCTGCTGATCCCGATCGTCACGTTCATGCCCGAGCCGCTGCTGGTCGAGTAGCCGCGTCAGTCGCAGATCCAGCGCATGAACCGTTCGAGGGAGGGCATCCGGAGTCGCTCGGCACGGCGGCAGAGCGCCGCGGCCGCCAGGAGAAACGCGATCGCCAGCCCGAACGACCAGGATGCCGGCAGCGCCCTCTTCCAAAGCGAGTCCACGTCGTCCGTCGTCGCGAGGCCGGCGATCCAGAGCGGCCAGACATGGACGATGTGGTGGACGACGTAGAGCGTGAGCGACCGCCGGCTGAGGGGCCCGGCCCAATCGACCAGCCAGCGGCAGCGGGAAGGATCGCCGTCGAGAAGACGGTGGGCCAGCGTCAGGACGAGGGAGGCCGCGCCGAGCGTGCCCAGGACGTAGGCCGTCGTGGCGGGGAACATCATCCAGGGTCGTGCCGCGTCGCCCGTGACCCACATCGGCATCGCCTGCCAGTAGATCTGGATGCCGACCGACGCCACGATCAGCGCCGACGAGACGGCGAGCGCGGCGAACCCGCGGGTCGCGCCCACCAGCCAGGGCGATGCCACGTAGCCGGCCAGGGGGAAGACGAGCCAGGGAACGACGGGGAAATACCCGGTCACTAGCCAGCCGAGGAACACGTCGCCGAGCGTGAAGTCGTAGTCGAAATACCCCTCCGTCCAAAACGCCTGGTGGTCGGCGAGCCGCTGGAGCGTCGGCGCGATGGCGATGATCCCGACGACCGCGAGCCAGACCACCCCTTCCGGCATCCGCCGGGCGAGTTCCAGCGCGAGCAGGCCGCAGCCGATGAAGGTGAGGATGTCCCAATTGAAGACGTCCGCGGGCAGCCAGACGCAGACATTGAAGGCGATGCCGAAGCCGAGCAGGAAGAGGCCGCGACGGATGGTCGTCTTGGTGATCGACTCGTCGCTGCGGCCCCGGTGCACCGCGTCTTCCAGCCAGAGCCGATAACTGACCCCGGAGAGGAGCGTGAAGATCGGGGCCGAGAAGCCCGTGGGCAGCCAGTAGACGCCGCCCACGCCTTCGAAGGGGCTGGCGGCCGCGTACGACGCGGAGAGGTTTTCCACGAAATGGACAACCACCATCAGCGCGATCGCCCCGGCCCGCAGCACGTCGATCGACGCCCTCCGGTCCGGCGGAGCGGGAGATGCCGGCGCAGCCTTCACGAGAGCCCCTCGCGGCGGAGCAGATCGACGACCAGCATCACGGTCTGGAGCACCAGGAGCACGACGATCGCCCACTCGAGCGCCATCTGCCTGCGGGCCACGACCAGATCGATCGCGACGTGGCTGCACGCCTCCGCCACGCGTTCGGCCAGCTCCGCCTGACCGGTCGCGGCTTCGTGCCGTTCAGCGAGCCGGGCCCGCTCCCGGAGCCGTTCGCCGACCTGGCTCGCCAGGGTCGGTGGATGGAGCGGCGGTGCGTGCAGCACCGGGGCGAGGAGCGCCAGCCGGCGGCCGAGCGCGACCGCCTCCTGATAATGGGCGGCGGTCTCGGCCCTCCGGCGCAGCGCTCCGGCATGGCCGGCGGATCGCCCGGCGGCGTCGGCTTCGGCTGCCTCGAGCACCCTGGCGGCACGGTGTTCGAGGTCGCGCACCTGGGCCTCCCGGGTGGCGAATTCGACGACCGCATCCTGGAGTTGCTGCACTCGCGAGGCTGGGCCGACGACCGCGGCCCGGCCCGGCGTCCAGACGACCTCGCAGCCATAGAGCGGCACCGCCAGGTACGGATGTGGCGGTGCAGAGGGCGTGGTCGGAGCGGCCGCGCCGACCCAGCGTCGGACGACGGCTGTTAGCCGGTCGAGATCGGCGCCGCTCGCGCCGTCGTCAGCCAACGGCACCGCGAGCAGGTCGAGCGTCTCGCCGGTGTCGAGCGGCAGTCGTCGGGAGGTCGCCGCGGCCGGCAGGCTTTCCGCCACGGCCTCGACCTCGATCGACGAGGCCCCGTTCCCGTTCGCATCCCGCGCTTCCCCCGTCGCCATCATCACCTGCCTCCTGGGGCGGTCGCCTCGT
>CAZONY010000190.1:0-5249 GCA_964581215.1 uncultured Chitinophagaceae bacterium
GATCTTGCGCAGGGCCGAGTTCGGCTTCTTCGGCGTCATCGTCCGCACCTGCAGACATACGCCCCGCTTTTGCGGGCACTTGTCGAGGACCGGCGACTTGGAAAACTTGCGCTTCGGCCGGCGGCGGCTGCGAACGAGCTGGCTGATCGTGGGCATGAAATCGGTGATGCAGGGTGGGGGACGAAACCGTTCCGGCAGCGATCTGGGCTGCCGCAACCGGTGGGGAGAGGGTAGCCGAAAAATCGACCCGACGAAAGCGGCCCTCAGGAAAAGGCTTCGCCGACGCCGATGGGGTGGAGAATCTCGCCCCGGCCGCCGGTGAGGGGGTCGCCGTGCCATTGCCGCCATGGGCGGCCGAGCGCTTCCCGGATCGTCGCGACCGCCCGGAAGCCGGCACGCCGCAGGCTGGCCGCCAAGAGCGGCAGGAATGCCGGGCTCCACGCGGCACCACGGCGAAAAAGGGGCGGGATGGCCGGGGCTGCCGAGGCGGCGACGAGGGAGCCGCGTCGCATGCCGACGCCCGCGTGCGGTCCGACCGTCCCGATCACCACAACCGTGCCGGCGCGCATTTCAAAGGCCGCAGCCGCTCCGCAGCCGCCGCCGACGGCGAGGATGCCCCGCCGCATCCGCGCCCCGGCCAGGCCACCCACGCGCCCCTCGACGATCACCACCCCGCCGCAGACACCGTGCCGGCTGCCGGGCAGGGCAGCGGCAGCATTGTCGCCGGCGTTTCCGGAAACGTGCACCGTGCCGCCGGCAAGTTCCGCTGCCAGCCAGTCGCCGGCATCACCACCGATCGAGAATCGTCCCCCGGTCATGGCCTCGCCTGCATGGCGGCCGACCGATCCCTCGGCCACGATCTCGCCCCACCGCATGCCGGCGCCGAGCCAATGCCCACGGGAAAAATCACCGTGGCACTCGATCCGGCCATCGTCGATCGTCCCCCGCACGTGGCAGACATCGGCCAGGTCGCAAGGCTGTTCGTCGGCCATCACCGGCAGGCGGGCGATCTCGCCAAGCGAGAGACCGGCCAATCGGTCAGGCGTGACTCCCGAGAAGTCGATCGCCAACGGCGCGGCCGGGCCGGCGGTGAAACGGCTGGACGAGCGGTCGAGGATCAGGGCCATGGGGAGGACATCCGGGAACGGAGTCTGGGAAAGACGCGGGGCCGCGGGACGATCGCCCCGCGGCCCCGAGAATACCACCGACCCGGCCCGGACTTCAGCCCGTGGTCGCGTCAGTCGCCGAGCTGAACCGGAACTTTTCGCGACGTGGCCGTGGGCGACTTCGTCAGTTCCACGGTGAGCACGCCCTTGTCGTACCGGGCCGAGACCTTCGCGGGATCGACCGCCTCCGGCAGCGGAATGGCCCGCGTGAACGAGCCATAGTGGCTCTCCCGGTGGGCCCAGCCATCGCCGGTCTTGGCCGACTCCGACTTCTTCTCGCCTGCGATCACGAGACGGTCTTCCGATACGCTCACATCGACATCCTCGGGCGCGATGCCGGGGAGTTCGGCCCGCACGTGGATCCGCGATGCATCCTCCGACATGTCGATGGCCGGCATCCACTGGCCCGGCTCGACCGAATCGAACCAGGTGGGCATCATCAGCGGGCGGCTGAAGAAGCCCTCGAAGAGCCGGTTCATCTCGTTGCGGAAGTCCGCGAGGGTCGCCAGGTTACCGGCCTCGATGCCGCTGCTCCGCTTCGTGCGAAAGGGAATCAGACTCATCGATCTCTCCTTCTCTTTGCGAGACGTTGGGAACAGGGATGGAACACTTCACTCCGCCGTCACGGTCAGGCGGTCGCCGCACGCACCTCGACCTTCCGCGGCCGGACCGCCGCGAGGCGGGGAACGTCGATCGAGAGCACGCCGCGGCGATACTCGGCCGTGATCTGGGAGCCGTCGAAGCCGTCGCCGAGGCGGAACGACCGGCGGTAGTCGCCGATGCCGTATTCCTGCCGCAGCACGCGGCCCGGCAGGTCGCGAGGGGGCGCCGCGGCCTGCACCGCGAGCACGCCGTCCTCGAACGACACGTCGATCGTGTCGGCCTTGGCGCCGGGGATGTCGGCCTTGATCGTCACCCCGACACCCGTGTCGCACACGTCGACATGGGGCTGGTACGTGAGCGCCGGCCCGGTGGCGGGGGGCGCGGCAGCGGGGCGGGGCGCGGTCGTCGTCAGGGAAGGGCTCATGGGTTTGGTTCTCCTAACTGGGCTAAGGGGATGGAAGGACGCGGTTTCGGGTGGCGGTCGCCGACGGCACTACGCCGTCCGGACCGAGACCTTGTGGGGCTGGCTTTCCGGCGCCTTCGGGCAGGTGACGGTGAGCACGCCATCGACGAGACGGGCCTCAACCCGCGCCGCGTCGACGGCCGTCGGCAGACTCAGCCGTCGCTCGAAGGCTCCGGTGCCGCGCTCACGGCGCAGCCAGGTGACCTTTTCGGTTGGCTCGCCTTCGCCCGTCGATGGGCCGGCCTCTGGGCGAGTGCCCTTGAGAATGACCTCGTCGGCAGTGACGGCGATGTCGAGGTCGCCCTCGTCGAGCCCGGGCAGTTCGGCCTCGATCACGATCGCGTCGTCACGTTCCCGCATATTCACGGCGGGGAAGAGACCGGTTCGCTCCTCGACGCCCCAGCCGTGCAGCGGCGGTGCGGTGGTGAGCGACGTCCAAAGGCGATCCATCTCGTCGCGCAGTTCCTCGAGCGGGAGCGCGAAGCCCGTACGAAACGTCGGCATGGGAAATCTCCGGGGTAGGGTGCTGATGATTTCGACACCGTCCCTGGAGAGCGACGCGACCGCGATGCAGGCAGCGCGGGGCAATCCTTCGCAGGGCCGGGACCGAAAGGCAAGCCGCGGCGTCCGCCGCGGAGCCACGGCGAGGAAATGCAACGTCCGTGCCGGAAGCCGGCACGCGGGTGTTCCGGGCCCGGCGACGTCGCTGGCGGCCGTCGGGCGGGCATTCCGACCGGGGCTCGGTCAAATCGTCCTACTTGGAACGATCGTGTCGGCTGTCAGCGTGGCAGCCTCGTCAAAAACGGGTGTCAGAGTGACCGCAGGGTGTGGGAACGGAGACGGCGGCCGGTATACTCCAGGCCTTCTCCGCCGCCCCACGGCCTCTCCAAAACGCCACCCCCAGCCGTCGAACCCGCCATGCGTTTCACCCTCCTGGATCGGATCGTCGCCATCGAGCCCGGCAAGAGCATCACCGCCATCAAGACGCTCTCGCTCTCCGAGGAATACCTGGCTGATCACTTCCCCTGCTTCCCCGTGATGCCGGGCGTGCTGATGCTGGAGGCGATGACGCAGGCGGCGGCGTGGACGATCCGCCTCGGCGAGGATTTCGCCCACAGCATCGTCGTTCTTCGGCAGGCGAAAAACGTCAAGTACGGGGATTTCGTGGAGCCGGGGCGAGTGCTCACGGTCACCGCGGAGGTGGTCTCGCAGGATGAAACGACCACGAAGGTCAAGGCGAGCGGAACGGTGGGGGATCGCACCAGTCTGACAGCCAGGCTCGTGCTCGAACGTTACAACATGGCCGACCGCCGCCCCTACGGCGATGCGATCGACGCCCGGGTGCGAGTCGAAATGCGGAAGCTGTGGGGAATTCTCCATCCGGCGGCGCGGGTCGGCAGCGCACCGCGGCGGGTTGTCTATGGCGCGGCCGGGGCCCTCGTCCCCGCGGCAGTCAGTTCGGGAGGCGCGGCTTCGCTGGCTCGCTGACGGCACGCGACGGCGGAAAAAGCCGATGCACCGGCCGGTTTTGCCGGATTTTGCGCCGGCGTAGGGTGCCGCAGGGTCGCTTCGGGTTCCCAAGCCGGCGGACCGACAGTACAACTGTCGAGCAAACGCCCTGAGCTTCCCCCAGTCTTTCGAGAGGTGCCCGTCGATGCCGTCGCGCGATGAAATCTACGAAAAGGTCCGGTCCGCCCTGGTGGACGCCCTCGGCGTCGATGAGGACGAAGTCTCCCCCGCGGCGACGATGGTCGGCGATCTCGGAGCCGAGTCGATCGACTTCCTCGACATCGTGTTCCGGCTGGAGAAGGCCTTCGGCATCAAGATTCCACGCGGCGAACTCTTTCCCGAAGAAGTGCTGTCGAGCACGGAATACGTGGCCGACGGCAAACTGAACGCGGCGGGCATCGCCGCCCTCAAGGCGCGGATGCCGTTCGCGGATCTGTCGAAGTTCGAGGCCAACCCGAGTGTTCAAAACTTCGCCAACACGCTCACGGTGGAGGACATGGTCCGATACGTGCAGAGCAAGGTGGCCGGCTGATCATTCAGCCTGACGTGCACCATGCGGTGGTTTTGGATCGATCGCTTCGAGGAGTTCGTGCGGGCCAAGCACGCCACGGCCGTGAAAAACGTGTCGCTGGCGGAAGAGCACATGCACGATCACTTCCCCGGCGTGGCCCTGATGCCCAACTCGCTCATCGTCGAGGGCATGGCCCAGACGGCGGGACTGCTGGTTGCCGAGGCGATCGAATACAACCGTCGGGTGGTGCTCGCCAAGGTGGCCGGCGCGGAGTTTCATTTCGATGCCGTGCCCGGTGACGCGATTCGGTTCCATGCCGAGATCGTGGATCTGAAACCGGCGGGATCGCTGACCAAGGTCAAGACGACCGTCGGCGATGCCGTGCAGGGCGAGGCCGAGATCTTCTTCGCCCACCTCGAGCCCGGGGAGGGCGTTCCCAAGCTCTTCGAGCCGCAGGAATTGCTTCGTTGGCTCGACCAGATGCATATTTACGACGTCGGCCGTGACGAGGCGGGGCAGCCGCTCGTGCGGCCCGACTGGTGAGCGGCGACGGCCGAGTCTCCGGGAAAGGAAGCGACGCGATGGGTGCCGGAAGACGGAGGGTCGTGGTCACCGGCATGGGCTGCGTGACGCCCCTGGGCGTGCGGGTGGAACAGCTCTGGGAGAACCTCAAGGCCGCGAAGTCGGCCGTGGGGCTCACGACCGTCTTCGACGCCTCGCGGTTCACCTTGGCGATCGCGTCGCCGGGGAAGACCTCCTGGTTGTCCTCGACGAGGATGATGGCGCCCGTGGGCAGCATGTAGCGCGCGACGCCCTTGTTGTCGGGCAGGGCGCGCGTGTTGCCGTCGGCGTCCTTGTTGGTGTGCTAGTCGGAGTCTCAGTGGGAGTGTTTGTTGCGGTGCTAGTCGGTGTCTCGCTCGGCGTCGCCGTGTTCGTAGCCGTCGGCGAGGCAGTCGGTGTTTCAGTTGGCGTATTCGTCGGCGTTCTCGTCGGCGTC
>CAZONY010000191.1:0-5201 GCA_964581215.1 uncultured Chitinophagaceae bacterium
TCCGGACGCCGTCACGATCCGCTGCCGGGAGCACGGCCCCCTGGTCGTCGAGATGCCCTCCGGGGAGGCCTTCCAGGGGCTGCGGCTGCGGGTCACCGACCACGAGGGCCGGGAGTTCACCCTGCCGACGTCCAAGAAGGCCGTGGCTCTGTGCCGCTGCGGGCAGTCCCAGACCCGGCCGTTTTGCGACGGATCCCACAAAAAATGCGGTTTTGAGGCCGCCGAACCGGCTCCCGGCTGATCGTCTTGTGCCCCCGAGGCGGCTGATGCCGTCTGCAGGGACTGTGCGGTGTGCGGAAACTCCTCCCCGCAAACCACTTACGGCATGGTAGCGGCGGAAAAAACGCCCCTGCGACGGGGCAAACGATATGGACTGGGGCCCGGAACACCTGTAGGGTTGACCGTCTGGAACCGGGGAAAACGCCCGGCGGACAGCCTCGGACGGCCTCGATGTCGCACCACGGACCCAACTTCTATCAGCGGTACAGCGTCGGGATCATGGCCGTCCTGGTCTTCCTGCTGCCCTTGGTGGTGGTGGGGGCGATCAAGGCCAAGGGAAACAACCGCAACGACGTGAAGGGCTGGCTGCCCCTCGAATACCCCGAAACCCAGACCTACCGGTTTTTCCGCCAGAATTTCGCGGGTGAGGAGTTCATCCTCGTCAGTTGGGACGGCTGCACGATGGCCGACCCCCGGCTGGAGATGCTGGCCAAGAAGCTGATCCCGCCCCCCGAGGAGGCTTCCCGGATCGACCGGCCGCTCTACTTCCGGGCGGCCCAGACGGGTCCCCGGGCGGTCGAGCGAATGACCCAGGAGCCGCTCAACCTGGATCGGGTGGAGGCGATATCCCGGCTTACCGGGGCCCTGATCGGCCCTCCCGCCCCTGGCGTGGATCCCGGCTCGTCCGCCGACGACCTCCAGGCGCGACAGACCTGCCTCGTCCTGACGCTCGCCGACATGGCCCGGGCCAACCTCCACGGGGCGATCGACGAGATCCGCAAGGTGGCCACGGCCGAGTGCGGCATCCCCGAGGCGTCGTTCCACATGGGCGGCCCGCCGGTCGACAACGTCTCCATCGACAAGGCCGGCCAGACGAGCGTCACGATCCTCTTCGGCCTGTCGCTGGTGGTCGGCTTCTTCGTGAGTTGGTGGAGTCTGAAGAGCAAGACGCTGGTGGCGATGGTGATCGCCTCCGGCGTCTACAGCATGTTCGCCAGTCTGGCCGTGGTCTGGTACTCCGGCTACCCCGTCGACGCCATCCTGCTGACGATGCCCTCGCTGGTCTACGTGGCCACGACCTCGGGCGCGATCCATCTGGCCAACTACTACCGCGACCAGCTCGCCGAGACGGGCGTGCAGGAGGGGGCGGCGGGCCGGGCCGTGCATCACGCGCTGCTGCCGCTGTCGTTGGCCACCGGCACCACGGCCGTCGGTCTCGCGACGCTGGCGGTCAGTGAGCTGGTGCCGATCAAGATGTTCGGCATCTTTTCGGCGGCCGGCGTCTGCGTCAGCTTCCTGATCCTGATCACCTTCATGCCGGCGGCGCTCGAACTGTTTCCGCCGCGGCTGAAGCTGGGCAAACTCGCCGACGACCAAGTCGGGGGCGGCTGGAAGCCGGTCGAATCGAGCCCCTGGTGGAGCGTGGGCCAGTGGATCACCCGCCACCACGGCATCGTGGCCACGGCCTGCCTGCTCGTGATGGCGGCCGTGGGATACGGCATGACGCGGGTCGAGAGCAGCGTGCAGCTGATGCGGCTCTTCTCCCCGCAGGCGCGGATCCGGCTCGACTACGCCTGGCTGGAGAAGAAGCTCGGGCCGCTGGTGCCGATGGAGATTCTCGTCCGCATCGATCAGCAGGACTGCAACCTGACGTTCCTCGAACGGATGGAGCTCGTCGGCCGGATCCAGAAGGAAATCGGCGGGCTCGACGAAGTGGGCAGCTCGCTCTCCACGGTCACCTTCGGCCGCAGCCTCGACATCGGCGGCGGCGGCGAGGGCATGGGGGGCGCGGCGGCCCGGGCCTTCGGGCTCGGCGCGCGGACGCGGCGGAGCGTGCTCAACCGGCGGCTCATGGCCCACCGTCACGAGTTTCTCGCCGGCGACTATCTCCGCGAGGCCAAGCAGCTGCCGGATGGCCAGCCGATCGACCAGGAGCTGTGGCGGATCAGTGCCCGGGTGAGCGCCACGAAGGAGGTCGATTACGCCCTCTTCAAGGCCGACCTGCAAGCGCGGATCGATCCCATCCTCGCCGAACTCAAGGACAATGGCGTGGCGGGCGTGGCGGTGGACTACACGGGCCTCGTGCCGCTGGTCTACAAGGCGCAGCGCTCGTTGCTCGACGGCCTCAAGATCGGCTTCATCTGGGACTTCGCGATCATCGTCGCGGTGATGATCGTGCTCTGCCGCGCGGCCTCGGCGGGCCTGGTGCTCCTCCTTCCGGCGGCCTTCCCGGCCGTGATGGTGTTCGGTGGCATGGGCTGGGGCAACGCCCTGCTCAAAACGTACGACATCGGCACCTTGCTCATCGACATCGGTACGGTGATGGCCCCCAGCGTGGCGCTGGGCGTGACGGTGGACGACGTCGTCCACTTCATGCTCTGGTTCCGCCGCGGCATCGCCGACGGCCTCGATCGCCGACAGGCCACGATGCTGGCCTACAAGGGCTGCGCGCGGGCGATGTTCCAGAGCTGGGGCGTGATCGGCATCGGCCTGGCGGTGTTCTCGCTCTCCCCCTTTGGTCCGACGCAGCGGTTCGGCTACATGATGCTCTCCATGCTCACGATCGCCCTCGTGGGCAACCTCGTCTTCTTGCCCGCGCTCCTTTCCGGCCCCCTCGGCGCCGTCTTCAGCTGGAGCGTCCTGCGGATCGAACGGAAGAAGGCCCACAAGAAAGACCGCCGTCGCGTGCACGCCGACCCGGGCAGCGATAGCCTGCCCGCGCCGCACGTGCTTCCCGAGCCGGCCAAGCACGCCGCCCATGCATGAGGGATTGGCGGTCGCCACCGTCGTGCTCAAGCCGAAGCGGGCGCGGCCATTTTTCGGTCGGCATCCCTGGGTGCTCGATTCGGCCGTGCTGCGGGTCGATGGACAGCCCGCCGATGGCGACGTCGTCGATCTGACGACGCACGACGGGCTGTTCGTGGCCCGCGGATTGTGGAACGGATCGAGCAAGATCCGCGTGCGGCTGTATGCCTTCGATGCCGCGACCGCCCTCGATATTGCCCTCTGGCAAACGCGGCTGGAGGGGGCCGTCGCCCTGCGACGGTCGCTGGGCTTCGACGACCGCGGCGGCGCCTGCCGGCTGGTCAACAGCGAGGGAGACGACCTCTCCGGGCTGATCGTCGATCGCTACGGCGACTGGCTGGCCGTGCAGGTGACGGCCCTGGCCATGGCCGCGCGGCTGGAGACGATCTGTGAATCCTTGGAGAGGATGGTCGCCCCGCGGGGCATCCTGCTCCGGGGCGCGGAGCGCGGGCTCTCGAAACTCGAGGGCCTCCACCTTCCCGATCGGCTCGTCCGCGGCGTCGCGCCCCAGGGACCGGTGTTCGTCGTCGAGCACGGCCTGAAATACGGCATCGACCTCACCGAAGGGCAGAAAACCGGCTTCTACCTCGACCAGCGGGACAACCGCCAGGCCGCGGCCCGCCACGCCCGCGGCCGCCGGGTGCTCGACATGTTCTGCTACTCGGGCGGGTTTTCGCTGGCCTGCACGGTGCACGGCGGGGCGGCCAGCGCGCTGGCGGTCGATTCCAGCGCCAAGGCGACGGCCCTGGCCAAAGCCAACGCGGATTTGAACGGCGCCGCAAACATCGCCGTGGAGACGGCCGACGCATTCGAAAAACTCGACGGCCTGAAGGCCGCCGGCGAACGGTTCGGCATGATCGTCCTCGATCCGCCCAAGTTCGCCCGCAGCCGCGCGTCGCTGGAGGAAGCGATGCGGGCCTACCACCGGATCAACCGGCTGGCCTGCGATCTGCTCGAGCCCGGCGGTATCCTCGTCACCAACAGCTGCTCGGGGGCCGTCGCCCGCGACGACTTCCTGATGATGCTCGCCGGCGTGGCCCAGCGGAGCGGCCGCTCCCTCCAGCTGCTCGAGATCCGGGGCGCCGCCGCCGATCACCCCGTGAGCGCCAGCTGCCTCGACGGGGAATACCTCAAGTGCGTCATCGCCCGCGTGGCCTGACGGCCCGCGGCGGGGCCCCGGCCAAAACCGCCGCGCCCAGGTGACCGCGGCGGCCGATCGGCTACCATACGGGCCTGGCTGGCTCGATTCCATTCCCGGCAGGAGGACTGGTTCGATGACGCGCGTGTTCGGAACCATGAACCGGCGGTCGCTGATGCGGGCGGGGGTGTCTGCGGTGGCCGCCCCCATGATCGTGCCGTCGTCGGCACTCGGGCTCGATGGCGCCGTGCCGCCGAGCGAGCGGATCGTCGTTGCCGGCATCGGCATCGGCCGTCGCGGCGAATACGACCTGAGCTGCTTCCTGGCGCAGCCCGACGTGCGGTTCGCCGCCGTCTGCGACGTCAAGGAAGCCCGGCGCCAGGCGGTGAAGAAGATCGCCGACACCCGCCACGGCGACGATCGCTGCACCATGCACCGCGACTTTCGCGAGGTGCTCGACCGGGCCGACATCGACGCGGTGCTCATCGCCACGGGGCCGAACTGGCACGGCCTGATGGCGGTCGAGTCGGCCAAGGCCGGCAAGGACATCTATTGCGAGAAGCCCTGCACGAAGAACATCGCGGAGAGCCTTGTCCTCCGCGACACGATGCGGCGGTGTGGCACGGTGTTCCAGGCGGGCACGCAGCGCCGCAACCTGCCACACTTCGCCTTCGCCTGCGAGCTGGCCCGCACCGGACGGCTGGGCCGGCTGACGCGGGTCTACGCCCATCCCGCCGGCATGAAGGCGGCGACGAGCGGCTGGCGGACCGAAGACCAGGCCCCCGATCCGGCCGTCGCGGACTGGGACATGTATCTCGGCCCCGCCGCCTGGCGGCCGTTCAACGCCCAGACGCTGGCCGACGGATTCAACTTCGAGAAGGGGGGCGGCCTGGTCGGCGGCGGCGTGCTCGAGTGGGGATCGCACTGCGTGGATCTCTGCCAGTGGGCGGTCGATGACTGCCCGCCGCCGGTCGAGTATCTGCCGCCGCAGGACGGTGAGCTCGTGGCCCGCTATGCCTCCGGCACGCAGCTGGTGTTA
>CAZONY010000192.1:0-1272 GCA_964581215.1 uncultured Chitinophagaceae bacterium
CACGAGCGCCACGAGCGTCTTGCTCTTCAGGCTCCACCAGCTCACGAAGAATCCGACCACGAGCGAGAGCCCGAAGAGGATCGTCACGCTGGTCTGCCCGGCCCGGTCGATCGAGACGTTGTCGACCGGCGGACCGCCGAGGTGAAAATCCCGTTTCGGGATGCTGCATTCCTCCACCGCCACCCGCTCGATGAGGTCGATCGTGCCGTGGAGGTTGGCCCGGGCGGCATCGGCGAGCGTGAGCACCAGGCAGGTCTGCCGCTGGTCGAGGTCATCCGGACCGGAGGCGGGGGGCGGGCCGATGATCGCTCCGGTGAGCCGGTGGATCGCCTCCTCCCGGTCGAGGTTGAGCGGTTCGGCGGTCATCTGGGCCACGGCCCGGGGGCCCGTCTGGGCCGATTTGAAGAAGATCGGCCGCTCGATGCGGGAGGCTTCTTCGGGCGGGGGCAGCAGCTTGCGGGCCAGCAGCTCCAGCCGCGGGTCGGTCATCGTGCAGCCTTCCCAGCTGCAGAGGATGAACTCCTCGCCCTGGAAATTCCGGCGGAAGAACCGGTAGGTCTGCGTCTCCGGATACTCCAGCGGCAGCCAGCCTTTGACGTCGTTCCGGTTGTTCCCCTTCGCCTTGATGGCCCCCACCACCACCATGGGGAGCAGGAACACCAGCACAGCCATGATCCAGACGCTGTACCGCTGGTAGAGATTGGGGCCGTGGTGCGACGTCATGCCGGGAAGCCCAGGGAAACGGGGGGAGCGGATCCGAAACCGCTCCCCGGAGTCCCACAACGGTACAGGTCTCCCCGGGGGCAGTCCATATCGTTGGCCGGGTTCCCGGCGAAATTCTCTTCCCGATAGGATGCTGTAAGTGTTTTGCCGAGAACACTTTCCATCATCCGTGCCGCCGCCACGACCGGCATCAACAGCCGGCGGGCCGGTAAATCATGCCGGCGGCGCAAGATCGGCGGCCTCGAATCCGCAGGTCTTGTGAGAGCCGTCGCAGAACGGCCGCGTTTTCGTCGCTCCGCATCGGCAGAGGGCCACGGCCCGCTTCGTCTCGGGAACCGGAAATTCGTTGCCCGCGTGGTCGGTGACCCGGAGCCGGAGCGGCACGCCCGGCGACGCTTCCGGAAGTTCGACCACCAGGGGACCGTGTTCGCGGCATCGGATGGTGACGGCGTGGGGAGGGGTGCGGCCTCCGGCCGATTCAGGCTGGTTTGTCATGAGGATGTCTCCGAGGGAAGGGAAGCCGGATCTGAAAGCGGAGCCGGATCTGAA
>CAZONY010000192.1:1372-5185 GCA_964581215.1 uncultured Chitinophagaceae bacterium
GGCAGTTCGATGACCTCCACCAGCATTCGCACGCGGGTGGGAGGCGGAATGGTTTCGGTCGTGGACGGCCCGGGAGGCAGCCCGCCCCCATCAGGGCCTGGCGGGGGAGTGGGCGACGAGACCGCCGCCAGCAGCGCAGGCGACCGCACCTCGAGCATGGTCGGCGACGCGATCAGCCGATCCACGAGGGCATCCACGTCGGTCGGCCGACCCGAGACCACGAGGCTGTCGATCGCCGCCGTGCCGCCGTCCGGACGGCCCGGCTCGCTCTCGATTCGCAGGCCGCTTGCCGCCAGCAGCGACTCGAGCCGGTCGCGGCCCCCCTGATCCCGGATGGCCACGCGGATCAGGAGCTGATCAACGGGAACGGCCGCGGTCGAAACCACTCTTCGTATTCCGGCATCGCCCAGCGCGGCCGCGTCGATTCGGTTGGCCTCTGCCCACAGTTCGGTTGCCTGCTTCACGGCCACGGCCCGTTCGCTTTCGGGCGGCGGCGCGGGCGGCCGAGGGTTGAGCACGATCGCGAGAACCACTCCCGAGACCAGCGCGAGGCCGAAGGCGGGAATCAGCCACCGCCGCCGGGCTGCATCCTGCGGCGCCTGGCGCGGGGCTTCCGTCGCGTCCTCCCGGGCCTCCTCGCGCTCCGCCGCCAGCCGAGCCGCCTCGAGCCGACGCCATTCGGCCTCGATGGTCGGGTCGTCGGACGGGAACGACGGTCGCTGGCTGGGAGATGTCATGGGGCGCGTTCGGAGACGTCAGCGGAGCACAATCGGCCCCGGCGTGCAATCCACCACCACAGCGCCACGGCCGTGGCGAGCAGGGCCACCGACACCAGCTGCGAGATCGACAGCGGCGTGCCGAGCGCCGGCGGCTCATCGACTCGAATCGCCTCGAGCAGGATCCGCGATATCGGGTGCAGCGTGAGCACGAGCGCCAGCACTTCTCCTTCCCGCCTGGCCACCGGAGTGAAGACGACGGCCAGCGCGGCCAGGAGCGCGGCGTCGATCGCCGCGTAAAGCTGGGCCGGGTGCACCGGCAAGCTCCAGCCGCTGCCGCCGGCGGCCGGGGGGGGCAGGAGCCCGCGCCGCACCTGGTCGATCCACGGCGGGCTCTCCGCCGGAAACCGCACGGCCCACGGCAGATCGCATGGGCCCCCGTAGCAGCAGCCATTGAGGAAGCAGCCGATCCGGCCGATCGCCAGCCCCAGCAGCATGCCCGGCACGACGCAGTCGGCGAGCCGCAGGAAGGGCAGGCCGCGCCGCCTGGCAAACCACCAGGCCGCCGCCCCCGCCGTGGGCAGCGACCCGAACACGACCAGCCCACCGGCCGGCACGTTGATGGCGTCGAGGATCGCCTGGCCCAGCGGCCGTCCTGGCGGGAAGAACGTGTCGTGATATTGGAGCACGTAAAACAGCCGCGCTCCGACGATGCCCGCCAGGAACATCTCCATGCCCAAGGCCAGGATCGTGTCGGCATCGAAGCCCAGGCGACGGCCACGGACGATCGACAGCCGGATGCCCGCCGCGGCGGCCACGAGCAGCATGGCGCCGTAGCCGCGGATCGGCACTCCCCGGCCATCGTCGAGCGCCGGCAGCACGCCGACCACGACCACCGCGGCCAGCACGAGCGGCCAGCCCAGGATCGAGCCTGCGGCCCGCCAGCCGTGCCGCGCGACGGTCGCCGCACCGGCCACGAGGGCGACGGCGATGATCACCGCCAGCAGCAGCCCCACGCCGAACACCGGCAGCGAGCCCTCGCCCCAGGGAATCCGCGACGGAATATGGAAGAGCGTGGTCAGCATGCCGACGCCCCTCGCCCGCGGGCCGGCAGCAGGCGGTTGTCGATCAGCCGCGTCGCGCCGAGCCGGCCGGCCACCAGCGCCACGGCCTCGGCGCCGTCCCGCGCCGTCGCCAGCGACTCTGCCTCCACGATCGCAGCGTAGTCCACCACGATGCCATGCCGCTCCATCGTCTCCCGCATCGCCCGCTCGATGTCGCCTGATGGCGCTACCGTGGCCCACAGGCGGGCGGCCTCGTCGAGCGCCGCCGACAGCCCCACCGCCCGGCGCCGCTCGTCGGGGGCGAGATAGGCGTTGCGGGAACTCATCGCCAGCCCGTCCGCCTCCCGCACGGTGGGGCAGACGACGATCTCGATCGGCACCGCCAGGTCGCGGATCATCCGCATCACGACCCGCGTCTGCTGCCAGTCCTTGGCGCCGAAATAGGCGGCGTCAGCCGGCACGGCCAGGAACAGCTTGAGCACGACCGTGGCCACGCCGGCGAAGTGCCCCGGGCGAATCGCCCCCTCGAACGGCTCGGCCGGGCCCGTCACGATCACCCGCGTGGCGTCGCCCGGCGGGTAGATCGTCGCCGCCTCGGGGGCGAACACCCACCGCGCGCCACGGGCATCGAGCAGGCGGCAATCCTCCGCGAACGACCGCGGGTAGCGGGTGAAGTCCTCATGGGGTCCAAACTGCGTCGGGTTCACGAAGATGGAAACGGCCACGTCGTCGCAGCCGGCCGCCGCGCGGTCCACGAGGCTCGCATGGCCCGCATGGAGGGCGCCCATGGTGGGCACGAATCCGACACGACGGCCCGCGGTCCGTGCCGCGATCACCTTCTCCCGCATGGCGGCCGGGTCATGCACGATCTCGGCCATCGGTCACACCATCGCTTCCACGGCCGCCACGGCATCGCCGGTCGCGCGGGACCGATTCGTGGCGTCGATCATGACGATCGCCTTCGGCTTGAAGGGCGACCGATAGCGGGGGTCCTGCGCGGCCTGCACGAGCCGGGTCTGCAGGGCCAGACGAACGGGGTCGCGCTCCAGCACATGGTCCGGGGCGACCAGCACCAGCAGCGCGTGCGGCGCGGGCACTCTGTCTGCCGCCGCCAGGAATCGGCGCTCGAACTGCGTGAACGCCTCGGGCTCGAGCGCGTCGCGGGCCGCCACGCGGAGGGTCTCCAGCCAGAAGTCGGTCACCACTCCCGGTGCGTCGGCATCGGCCGCGACGTCGGCCAGGCCGGCCGTCCACAAGGAGAGCGCGTCACACCACGCGGCGGCCGGCGCATCGCTCCCCGGCAGCGGTGGCTCTGCGACGGCGAGGCGACCGAGCGTCGCCTCGGCCACGGCCCGCGCCGCCTCCTCCGCCCCGCTTCCCGGCACGCCGACGACCGCCACGTGCGGCCGCGGATCGGAGATGCTCGCCAGCATCTCGTCGAGCGTGCACTCCGCCAGCGGATGGAACGCCTCGCCGGCGATCTCTACGCACGGCTCGAGCACGAACCGCCGCGTCGACATCCGCGGATGGGGCACGGTCAATTCTGCCGTGTCGAGCACCAGGTCGTCATAGAGCAGGAGGTCGAGGTCGACGGTCCGCGGCCCCCAGCGTTCTCCGCGGACGCGGTCGAGCGTGTTCTCGACGGCCGCCAGCATCGAAAGCAGCTCGTGCGGGGGCAACTCGGTCTCGACGAGGCAGGCGCCGTTGAGAAACATCTCCTGGCCCGCCGGCCCGCCGATGGCCGTCGTTTCACGGTACCGGCTCACGCCCACCAGCGTGATGCCCGGCATGAATCGCATCAGCTCGATCGCCCGATCGAGCTGGTCCCTGCGGCGGCCCAGATTGGAACCGCATCCGATGAGGCATCGTGCCATGGAGTTTCCCGTGCAGCCGCGTCGCCACGCCCGATTCTACGCGGGCACCCTGCCGGGCGGGCAAGCGGCGTCGCGATCCGCGCGACGCCGCCACGGGAAGCATCGAAGAACGGGGGGGACATCCAGGCCACGACCAAGGTCGTCGACTGTCGATCCCTC
>CAZONY010000193.1:0-5185 GCA_964581215.1 uncultured Chitinophagaceae bacterium
GCGTGAGCCGGAATGACGCCGCTCCGCAGCGGGCAGTGATGGCGTCGCATGCGACTCGAGCACAAAACCGCGATTCCTGCCCGATGATGCTGCCGGCCCGGATCCCCTCGCTTCCGCTCGGGGCTTCCTGCCGGTGTTTCTCCCAGAACACCTCGAGCGTCAGCGAGGGGATCGCGTGCCGCGCACCCACGCCCGCTCCCGACCCCAAGCCCCATCCCCTCGCTTTCGCTCGGGGCTACCTGCCGGTGTTTCTCCCAGAAAGCCCCGAGCGGAAGCGAGGGGATCGCGTGCCGCGATCAGAAAGCGCGCCGAAATGAGGAGGACCCCCGAAGCCAGACCGTGCCCCGCGGTCCGACAAGGCGCGGAAGGTTGCACCCGCGAGTCTCCATCGCCAACACGATCGGGCTTCCTCATCGAGAGCGGCGGCCATTGACCGGGGAATCGGTCGCTGGCTAGAGTTCGCACTTCCCGCCCCGCCCGTCCCCGCCTTTCCCCACCCGATGCCTGCCGACCACACCAGGACTCTCGAGTCCGACGCTGCGTCTCTCGACCGGATGCTTCGCATCGCCGAAACCCACGTCGGCAAGGGCGTTTTCGCCCGCCGGCGGATCCCACCAGGCATCGTGCTCGGCGAGATTCGCGGCGCGATCCTCGACGACCACCCCGAGGATTCGAGTTACGTCATGGAACTCCCGGGGCCGGACGCCCGGCTACTCGATCCGGCCCCGCCCTTCCGCTACGTAAACCACAGTTGCGACCCCAACTGCGAACTCTTCTACTGGGAGGCCGAGCCCGGTGAGACGGAGGAAGAGCGGCTGTGGATGCAGACGATCAGGCCGATCCAGGCGGGCGAGGAACTTCTGATCGACTACCGCTGGCCGGCCGACGCGGCGATTCCCTGCCAGTGCGGGACGCCCGCCTGCCGGGGCTGGGTGGTGGATCCGGAGGAGCTTCACCTCCTGGCGGCCCGCCCGCCGGCGGCGGAGGCTGGCGGCTCCGCACCGCCGTCGCCGTAGCGGCCTGCACGGTCCTCGCGGCGATCGGGATCACGCGGCTGCGAATCGACGACGACCTGCGCTCGCTGCTCCGCACCGTGGACACGGCCGAGTCGGCTGCGGAGTTTGGCCGGATCGACGAGGTGGCCGCCCGCTTCGGGGCTCCCGATCGCGACTGCATCGTGCGGGCCAAGAGCCGCTCGGGAGACCTGTTCGCCGGGCCGACGCTCGCCGGGCTGCGAGCGCTGGCCGACGCCCTGGCCGCGGTGCCGGGCGTGGCCGAGGTGAAGTCGATCTTCGACGTGCGGCGGGCCGGCGTGGCCGGCGCCCTGCTGCCGGTGATCCCGAACACGAGCAGCCCGCTCGAGCCGGAGCGGCTCGCGGAGATCCGCGCTCGCGCCCTCGATCATCCGCTGGTGGGCGGCCACCTCCTCTCGCCCGACGCCTCCACCTCGCTCGTGCTCGTGCGGCTGGCCCCCGAGGGCGACCAGCCGCCGGAACTCGGCCGGGCGGTCGCCCGCATCGAAGAGCGGCTCGCGGAGGCCCGCCGGGCCACGCCGGACCTCGCGCTCGACCTCACCGGGCTGCCCGTGCTGCGGCAGCACGCGGCCCAGGCGCTCCGCCGCGACATGCTGGTCTTCAACGCGATCGGCCTGTCGCTGGCCGTGGTGCTCTCGGCCACGGTGGCCCGCAGCCTGCGTTCGACCGTCGTGGCCTGCGTGCCCCCGTTCATCGGCGCCGTGTGGGCCATGGGGATCCTCGGCCTGGCCGGCATGCCGGTGAACATCCTCACCTGCGTCGTGCCCTCGCTGGCGCTGGTGGTCGGCACCTGCGATTCGATCCACTTCATCGAAGACATGCGGCGCAGCATCCGCCGCGGTGTCGATCCGCTCGCGGCCTCCACCGGCGCGATGGCCCGGGTGGGCACGGCCTGCGGCATCACGAGCCTCGTCACCGCCGTCGGCTTCGCCTCGCTGGCGGCGGCGCGGATCGAGGCCGTGCGGTCGTTCGGCATCGCCGCGGCCGCGGGCGCGATCGCCAGCTTCGCCGCCGTGTCGCTGCTGACGCCGCTCCTGGCGACGACGCGGCTCTGTCGCGGGATGCGGCTGGGGCGGTCATCGCGGATGGCCGGCCGCATCGCCGCGGCGCTGGCGGCATGGTCGGTGCGGCATGCCCGGCCGATCGTGGCCGTCGGCGTCGCCGCCACGGCCGCGCTGGCGGCCATCGGCATGCGGGTGGATGCCGACAACCGCGTCGTGGACTCGCTGCCCCGGGGCGCGGCTTCCTCCCGGGCGCTGCGGCAGGTGGATGCCGAATTCGGCGGGGCGATGGGGGTGGATGTCGTCGTGCACTGGCCCGCGGAGGTGGCATGGCAGGAGGGCGACGTCGTCGCCGCCCTCGGCGACGTGCATGCCGTGCTCGCCGAGGCCGGTGGCATCGACCGGGCGATCTCCTACGCGACGGTCGCCGCGACGCTCCCGCCGCGGGCCCGCCGCCGGCTCGATGCCGACGCCTTCGGCGATCTCGTCGATCCCGCGAGCCGCACGGCCATCGTGCGGGCCCGCGTGGAGGATCTCGGCTCCCGGGCCCTCGAGGGCCGGTATGAGCGGATCGAGGCCGGGCTCGCCGGGCTCGCGGCCCGCCGGCCGGGCTGGCGGTTCGACCTGGCCGGGATGTCGGTGGTGTCGGCCCGCAACATCCGGCAGCTCGTGCGCGACCTGGGGGCCAGCCTGCTCCTGGAGGTGGCCGTGATCGGCGGCATCATGGCCGTCGCCTTCCGGTCGCTCCTCACCGGCGCGGTGAGCATGGTGCCCAACGTCTTCCCTTTGGCGGTCATCTCGGCGGCGGTCGTGCTCGCCGGCCGGTCGCTCGACCCGGCCACGGTCATCGTGTTCAACGTCTGCCTCGGCCTCGCCGTGGATGACACCGTGCACGTGCTCGCCGCGGTCCGCCGCCACCGCAAGGAGGGCGTCTCCATGGCCTCGGCCGTCCGCCGCGCGATCGCCGAGACGGGCAACCCGGTGATGATCGGCGGCATGGTGCTCACCGTCGGCTTCGCGGCGGTGACGGTGAGCAGCGTGCCCTCGCTGGCGGGGTTCGGCCGGCTGGCCTGCGTGGCGGTGATGGCGGCCACCGTGGCGGAGCTGGTGCTGCTGCCGGCGCTGCTGGTCGTGGCCGACGCCTGGATCGGCCGGTCGGGCTACACGGCGCCGACCATCCCGGCCGTCTCCGCGACGACCTCCGCCAGCGTGGTCACGGCCCGCACGATCTGATCTTCGCTGTGCTCGGCCGTGAGGAAGAACCGCACCCGGGCCGCCGATTCGCGGACGGCCGGATAGAGGATCGGCTGGGCGTTGATGCCCCGCTCCAGCAACAGCTGCGACACCCGGATCGCCCGTGCCGAACTGCCCACGATCACGGGGATCACGGGCGTGTCGCCGCTGGTGCCCGTGTCGAGGCCGGCATCGCTGGCGAGCTTCAGGAACAGTTCCGACCGCTTCCGCAGCACCGACACCCGCCAGGGCTCGCGGCGGATGACCCGCAAGCCCTCGAGGGCCGCCGCCGCATTCGGCGGCGAGCAGGCGGTGGAGAAGACGAAGGCCGGCGTCGTGTAGCCGAGATAGTGGATCAGCCGCTCGCTGCCCGCGAGGTAGCCGCCCCCCGCGCCCAGCGCCTTGCTGATCGTGCCCATCCACAGGTCGCCGAGCCGCGGATCGACGCCGAAGAAATCACAGATGCCCCGCCCCTCGGGGCCCATCGTGCCGACCGAATGCGCCTCGTCAACGTAGAGCAGCGCGTCGTGCCGCTGCTTGACGTCGAGAAACGCCGGCAGGTCGGGATAGTCGCCATCCATGCTGTAGACGCCCTCGATCGCCACCACCACCCGCCGGTAGTTGGGCCGCAGATCGCGGAGCAGGCTGTCGAGCTGGCGGAAGTCGTTGTGACGGAACGACCGCGTGCCGGCCTGCGAGGCCTTCGCTCCCTGCACCATGCTGTTGTGCGCGAGTTCGTCGTAGAGGATCAGGTCGCCGGCGCCGAAGAGGTGGCCGAACACCGAGGCGTTGGTGCCGTAGCCGCAGGGGAAGACGACCGCCCGCTCCGTGCCGAGAAACGCCGCCAGCTCCGCATCGAGCTGGTCGAGGATGACGTTGTTGCCCCCCACCATGCGGCTGGCGGAGGCGCTGCAGCCGAGGAGGTCGATGGCATCTTTCGCGGCCTGTTTCACCGCGGGATGCCCGGCCAGCCCGAGGTAGTCGAAGCTCGTGAAGCTCACGGTGTCGCGGCCGTTGATCCGCGCCGTGCGGCCCTGCACCGCTTCGTTGGCCCGCAGAAAGGGATTCACCAGGCCGGCCGTCCGCAGGCCTTCGAGCCGCTCCTCGAGCGCGGCGCATTCGGGGAAGAGGTCGCCCCCGCGGGGATCCGGCTGCGGCTGCGGCCGCGACGCCGTGGCCGCGAGGTCCACGGCGTCGAACATGCGATCGGCGATCCGCTCGACGAGGTCGCCGCAGGTGACGATGCCTTCCAGCCACTCCGCGCGAAACCGCATCCCGTAGCGGCCTTCGATCCGGTGGATCGCGTCGAGAAACCGCGACGCATCGATGCCCGCCTCGGCCAGCGTCGAATCGGCCGCGAGGCGGCCGCGACTCTCCACCGGCCGCGATCGATCGAGCTCCTCGAGCACGATCGCGGAGATCGCCCGGTGGGTGGCCGCGTGCGGCGCGTCGCGGTCGGATGTCGTTGCCCGTGTGGCAGTCGCTAGCATCATGAATGAATCCCTCCGTGGAGCGCGACTCCCGCGCCCCAGTTCATGGTCATACCGTATCGATCTGAAATCCGAATAGGTTGCGGCCTGTAACGTTCGGGGAAAGTCTGCCGGTATGGGAAATCGTCACTCCTCGTCCGGCCGGATCAGCCGGCGAGCAGCTTGCGGAGCACGTAGGGGAGGATGCCGCCGGCGCGGAACTGGTCGAGCTCCACCGGCGTGTCGATCCGCACGAGGCAGGGAATGTCGAGCGCCGTGCCGTCGGGCCGCGTCGCCTTCACGACGACGGTGCACCGGGGGGCGAGGCCCTCGAACGGGATGTCGAACGTCTCCTCCCCGGTCAGGCCCAGCTTCTGCCACGGCTCGGGCAGCACCAGCGGGAGCACGCCCATGCCGACGAGGTTCGACCGATGAATCCGCTCGAAGC
>CAZONY010000194.1:0-5153 GCA_964581215.1 uncultured Chitinophagaceae bacterium
TTTCAGCCTTGCGACCATACTCCCCAGGCGGAGCACTTAACACTTTCGCTACGACTGGAAGGCTATGGAGGACCCTCCAATCAAGTGCTCATCGTTTACAGCTAAGACTACCGGGGTATCTAATCCCGTTTGCTACCTTAGCTTTCGTGCCTCAGCGTCAGAAGAGACCCAGTAAGCCGCTTTCGCCACCGGTGTTCCTCAAGATATCAACGCATTTCACCGCTCCACCTTGAGTTCCGCTTACCTCTGTCTCCCTCGAGCACGGTAGTTTTGAATGCAATTCCTCGGTTGAGCCGAGGGCTTTCACACCCAACTTTCCGCGCAGCCTACGCACCCTTTAAGCCCAGTAATTCCGAGTAACGTTTGTACGGTTCGTCTTACCGCGGCTGCTGGCACGAACTTAGCCCGTACTTCCTCCTAGAATAGGTCAAGCAAAGGGGAGAACCCCTCTGCACTTCCTCCTCTACGACAGCGGTTTACAACCCGAAGGCCTTCATCCCGCACGCGGCGTCGCTCGGTCAGGCTTGCGCCCATTGCCGAAGATCCTCGACTGCAGCCACCCGTAGGTGTCTGGGCAGTGTCTCAGTCCCAATGACGCGGGTCATGCTCTCACACCCGCTACCCATCGTCGCCTTGGTAGGCCGTTACCCCACCAACTAGCTAATAGGATGCAGGCCCCTCCCCAGGTGGAATCACACCTTTGGTCCGGAGACATTATTCGGTATTACCTGCAGTTTCCCGCAGCTATCCCGAACCCGGGGGTAGGTACCTACACATTACTGTCCCTTTCGCCGCTGTCCCCGTATTGCTACGGTTCTCGCTCGACTTGCATGCCTAATCCACGCCGCCAACGTTCACTCTGAGCCAGAATCAAACCCTTCAATTGATTGGATCGTCATGCCGGAGAGGGTTGCCCCTCCCGACGGTGATTCGTCCGGAACCTCTGAAGAGATTCGATCTAACTACTTTTTTGGTTCCCACCGGACTGCAATGGCATCCGCCCTGAACGAGCGAACACCTGCCATCCGGTGGTGCCGGTCACGATCGCGTGCCGGCCGAAACCGAAAGAGATCGAACTGCCAAATTGCCAAAGATCGAGCCGCTTCCCGCAGCGTTTCGGCCGCGTTCCGCAGAGCCTTGAAATGTAGCAGTCCCTCACTGGGAGTCAACAGGCCTGGCAACGATTTTCTCGCGCCGGACCCGGGGGCGCGAAAAAACGCCCCACAAGGGCTTTTTGCCGTCTATTTTTCCGCCCCCAGCACGACCGAGATGTCGAGGCGATGCCCCTCTCGCCGCACCGCGATGAGGACGTTTTCTCCGGGGCTCTTCGACTCGATCGCCGACAGAAAGTCGTCGGCCGTCTTCACGGGCTCCCCGCCCACCGCAACGATCAAATCGGCTCCTGAGCGATCCACGCGTTCGAACTCCGCGACGAAAGGCCCCTGTCGGCGACGCTCCCGCACGATGCGGAATCCACGAATGCCGGCCCGCTCCGCCGGTCCGTCCGGCGTGAGGGCGGCCACCACGAGCCCGCCGTCGGTCTGATACACCCGGGAAATCCCTGCATCCGGCCGAATGACCCGGCCTCGATGGATCAACTGCGGCACGATCCGCGCGAGCGTGCCCACCGGGATCGCGAAGCCCACGCCGGAACTCTGGCCAGTGCGGCTGGCGATCGCCGTGTTCATGCCGATCAAGCGACTGTCGCCGTCGAGGAGCGGTCCGCCCGAATTGCCGGGATTGATGGCGGCGTCGGTCTGAATGATCGACTTGATCGTCCGGCCACTCCGGGTGGGAAGCGAGCGATTCAGGCTCGAAATGATGCCCGTGGTGAGCGTCCGCTCGAGCCCGAACGGGTTGCCGATGGCGAACACCCGCTGGCCGACCCGCAGATCGGCGGATGTGCCGAAGGTCACGGGCACGAGCACTTCTTCCGGCACGTCGACCTTGAGCACGGCGACATCGGTGGCCGGATCGACCCCCACGACGGCCGCCGCATGCGCTGATCCGTCATACAGAAGCACCTCGATTTCGCGGGCCCCCTCGATGACGTGAAAGTTCGTCAGCAGGTGCCCCTGGCGATCGAGCACGATGCCCGACCCGGCCCCGTCCGAGGGAACTTCCAGCATGAACAGGCCGGTCGCCACGGTGGCCTTCGTGTTGATGTTCACCACGCTGCGGTTGACCGTCTCGTAGACGGTGATGTTGGTCTGCTCCTCAACACTGAACGCCCGGCCCCCGGGAGGCTGGCCGCAGACCGTTCCTGCCGCCATCAGCATGCCGCACCACGTGACGATCGTGCCGAGCTGCTTTCCATACCGGGCATTCATGATCCGGGATCCTCCTCGCGCCGGCGCGAGTATTCCGGTTTCATGGCCTTCATCCAACCCGAATTCCCGGCGGGAAACCCGGAAATACCGGCGTTGGCGTGCCGCGCCCGGGAAAATATGCTTGGTTTGTGTCCATGTGCCGATCCGGCCGCGGCCTCGCGGCCGTCGCTTCGCCTTTGCCAGGAGGGATCATGTCGATCCGTGTCACCATCGCGATCACGGCATGCACCGTGGCCATCCTGTGGGGGTTCGATCCGGCCGCGGCCGATGGGGCTGGCGACCCCGGCGTCTCCGTGTCGTTCACCGAGAGCAGCCAGAGTCATGAGTCGGTCCCTCCGGTGACGGCCGTGGGGCTGCGTCACCCGGCACCGGCCGCGCTGGAACCGGCTGCGACGGACGTGCTGGTCCTGATCGACACGTCGGCCAGCCAGACCGGGACGTTCCGCACGCGTGCGGAGGAGGTGGTTCACGGCATCCTCGCGCAAGCCCGCCCGCGCGACCAGCTTTTCCTCGCGGCGGTCGACATCGATTGTGAGCCGCTTTCGGAATCCTTTTCGGGGGCCGATGGCGATGACATCCGGCAGGCTCTTCTGGCCCTCGGCGAGCGGACACCCCTGGGCGACACCGACATCGCCACGGTGCTGGAAAAGGCGGCGGAGATGTTTGGACCGTCCGCGCGCCCCCGATCCATCATTTATGTCGGGGACGGCCCGGGGCTGGCGGGTGTCGAGGCGCCGTTGCTCTACCACGTCACGGAGAAACTGCGGTCGAAGCGGATCATGTTCTCTGCCGTCGGCGTCGGCCCGCGGGTCAACTGGCCCTGTCTTGCCGCCGTCGCCAACGCCACAGGAGGCGTTTTGCTCGTGCCCGACGAAACGGCCCCCGCTCGCGACGCCGGCCGACGGATCAGCGGATTCGCCATCGAGCCCGTCTGGTGGCCTGAGGAGGCGAGTTTCACGAAGGCCGGTTCCGATGCCCCGCTGCTCACGCTGCCGGCCCGAATGCCCCCGCTCCGTCGTGATCGCGATTCCGTCGTGCTCGTGGAGGCGGCCCTCGATGGGGCGCGGCTGGAACTGACGCTCGTGCCCTCGCAGCCGACGACGGCTCCGATGAGTCCGGTGTCCATCGACGTTCCACCCTCCGCACCGCGGGCCGACAATGCCTACCTCGAGGAACTCGTTCGCAACGCCGCCCCGACCGGCGGCATCTTCCTGCCGACGCTCGGTCGCGAGGGTCTCGAACTCGCCAAAAACGTCATCCGCGGCGAGGCCGATGCCCTGACCTCCCTCTCGAAGCGGGCCGAGTCGGCCGGGGCCCATGGGTCGGCCCTGCGGCTGGCGACCGCCGCCCTGCGGCGCGATCCAGACAACGCCGAGGCCTCGGTGGTCCGTTCGGTGGCCGCCAAGCAGCTGGAAACCCCGTTCGCCGACGAACCCGCAGCCGATGCCGCCGAGGCCCTTCCGGCTCCGCGTCCGACCGACGATCGATCCGCTCCCTCGACGGCCGCCGAGGCGGCATCCAGCGAGTTGGCCGATCTCGCGGCGATGCGGAAGATCCGCGCCCAGGCCATTCAACAGGAGGCCGCCGTGCGGCTCCGAGCCGTGCGGAAGCTGATGACGACCGACCCCGACGCTGCCCGCGAGGAGCTCAAGGAATTGCAGCGTCTCATCCGGGCGTCGACGGATCTCGATACCGCCGCCCGCGACCGTTTGGACCGGCAGCTCGAAATCAGCATCCGCGAGTCGGTGGTCCGCTCCCGCGAGAAGGTGGAATGCGATCTGGCCGCTGAGCGCAAGCGGGCGATCGGCCGGGAGCGCATGCGGCTCGACAACGAGCTCGTCCGCCGCGAAGAGCGCATCAAACAGCTCGCGGCCCGGTACAACGCGCTGATCGAGGAGGGGCTCCGGATCGGGTACAACCGGCCCGAACGCTATCCC
Organism: uncultured Chitinophagaceae bacterium; assembly: GCA_964581215.1. GTDB lineage: Bacteria > Planctomycetota > Planctomycetia > Pirellulales > UBA1268 > CACORA01. Next base: position 4,268 of record CAZONY010000194.1, read on the forward strand.
ACGATCCTCGGCGACAACACGGGCCGCTACGCGACGGCCCAGATGGAAAACCAGCCTCCCACCACGGTCTTCACCGACGCCGAGCGGCGGCCGGCCGAGCGGCTGGGCGAGGAGGCGCCCGACCTCTACGCCAACCACCCCGTGCCCATGCCGGCCCGTGTGCTCGCCCGCATGGCGCCGATCGAAGCCCGCATCCACGACCACGTCGCCGAAAACTGGCGGACGAAGCGCGACCAGGAGCGGGGGTTCATGGACGCGATGCACCTGGTGGAGGTGGCCGCGATACCGCTGCCGGACGAGCCTCCCGTCTATTATCCGAGTGCTGATCGCTGGCGGGACATGACCGCCAAGCGGGAGAAATACAAGAGCGTCGATCTCAAGAAGCGGTCCCCCAACGAAACGAAGATCTACGAGGCGCTCGAAAACCCGATCGAGCCCCTGGAGTTCACGGAGACGCCCCTCCGCGACGTGATCGCCCAGCTTCGCGATGCGCAGGGCATCCCGATCCAGCCCGACCTGCGGGCACTGGAAGACGCCGGCATCGACCTCGACACCCCGATCACCGGCACCAGTGTGTCGGGGGCCTCGCTGCGTTCGACGATCAAGCAGTTGCTCGACGGGGTGGATCTCACCTACCTCGTCCAAGACGACGCCATGCTGATCACCACGAAGGACAAGGCTGCGGAAAACCTGATTCTCAAGGTCTATCCCGTGGGCGATCTCGTGATCCCGGCCACGCCGTTTTCCGGTGGCATGCCCGGCATGGGCGGCGCCGTCGGTGGCGGCGGGATCGGCATGGGCATGGGCGGCATGGGGATGGGCGGCATGGGTATGGGCGGCATGGGCATGGGTGGAATGGGCGGTGGCATGTTCCAGGTGGCCGACG
>CAZONY010000195.1:0-5153 GCA_964581215.1 uncultured Chitinophagaceae bacterium
CCCATCTCAAGTTGGGACTTGTGCAGCATGGGGCTATTGTTTCCCGAAGCCGTCGTGTCGATGACGTTGCTCGATGTGTTCGTTCCTTGATTGCCGGCGTTGGCCCGGTATGTGCATTGAGCGCGATCTTCCGTGGAAACTTTCCGCGACGGACATACGCCCCACGACAGGATGCTGTTGTCAACGGTTTCGTCGTGAGCAGTGAGGGACCCATCGCGCCTATTCACGGCACATGCCAGAGACTCGTAGTACGTGAAGGGCTTGTATGCGTTGAAGCTCAAGGTCGTCCCGCCATACGTGGACAATTGGGAAATCTTGTCAAACAACATGGACTCGCCAGCGTACGGCAGGATTGCAACTGTCCAACTAAATCCTGCATCCTTGATAATCTGGTCGCCCCCTCCGGTTTGTCCGCCCCCGGGGTTCGGAATGTATGTGAAATTAGAGCCATTATTGTTGATGTCGCCAAGCGCCGCCCCCGTTTGCCACGCGATGGCGGGAAAGTAGGAATCCCCGCCGGTCGAATTCACGTCGGCGTAGCCATGCATCCCGATGCCGATCTGCTTCAGGTTGTTCGAGCAGGCATTTCGATTGGCCGACTCCCGGGCGAGATTGACCGCTGGGATGAGCAGCGCGACCAAAACCCCGATGATCGCGATCACGACCAGCAGTTCGACGAGCGTGAAGCCGGCCCGCGGCGCGGCCGCCAGGCCTGCGTTCTTGGCGGGCAACCCCCGCCGCCGATATCGATCTTTCATGACTGATCCCCCATGAGGAAGCATAGATTGCGGAAAAGCATGGATCGCCATTGCGGGATGTCGGGCAAGAAATATCTCACCGCCCCGCACATTGTTACCCAATCCGTATCGTAGCCGACCTTGCGGTCCCGACAATATTGGATTGCGATTTATTTGCGACAAGGTGTACTGAAAAGCGACAAGCCCCCCCCCGCCAAGGGATTGATGGGCCTCCGGGGCTTTTTTCACGCCCCGCTCCGGCCGGTCACGGTGCCTTGCGAAACGCCTGCGGAGTGGTGTTCTCCACCCGTCGGAAGGCCGCGATGAACGGGCCGCGGCCCGCAAACCCGCACCGCTTCGCCACCTCGCCGATCGGCAGATCCGCCTCCACCAAGAGCCGCTTCGCCCGGGTGATCCGCATCCGCACGAGTTCGTCCGTCACCCGGCAGCCCATCGCCGCCTTGAAATGCCGCATCAGCGTGCGGCCCGTCACCCGCAGGTGCGCCGCCACGTCGGCCGCATTGATCGGCCTATGGCAATTGTCGGCCATGAAGCGGACGGCCCGCGATGCCACCGGATCGTCGCTGGCGAATACATCCGTGGACGCCCTGGCCACCAGCCCCAGCGGCCGCACCGCCACCCGCCCTTCCGGCGGCGGCTTGCCATCCATGAGCGACTCGAGCACCCCCGCGGCGGTGCAGCCGATCCGGTGATAGCCAGGATCGATGCTTGTGAGCGTGGGCTCGCAGGAGAGGCTGCAGACTTCGATGTCGTTGAACCCGACGACCGCCAGGTCGTCCGGCACTCGGATGCCGTTCATGAGGGCGATGTTGACGATCTCCCGGGCATAGATGTCGTCGCTCACGAACAGGCCGGCGGGCCTCCCGAGCCGCCCAAGCCAGGCCGTCAGCGACTTCTGAAACCGCATGTAGGAGGAGACCGACTGGCTCGGTTCGGAATCCAGGAAGAGCGGCTCTTCGCATGCGTGCCCCGCGTCGGCGAGGGCTCGGCGGAATGCCCCGATCATGTCGTGGGAAAGCCGATCGCCCTCATCGCCGGCAGACGCGAAGCGGCGGAGGCCGCGGCCGATCAGGTGGTCGGCCGCCAACGCGGCGCACGCCCCGATATCGGGGCCGACCAGCGGCACATCCCTGACCGGCGAACTATGCCAGACATTGACGATCGGCACGCCGGCCTGGCGGGCAAACGCCGCCAGCTTCCCATCGATGCGGCCCACGATGCCGTCATGGCGGATGCCGCCGCGGGAGGCGGCGATCAGTTGCGCGCCGAAGGCCATCGCGTCCACCCGCCAGCCCCGCTTCCGCGCGTGGTCGGCCACCCCGGAAAACGTCTCGTGATGCCAGGGATAAGGCTGCTCGAGGTCGATGACGATCGCGACGCGGCGGCTCATCGCGGGGCATCACGGGGCCGAAAAGATCACACGGCGGAGCAGCGGAGGGCATGGGATTCGAACCCACAACCCCTTTCGGGGCATCTGATTTCGAGTCAGACCGCTGGCCAATTCGCTTACCCTCCGAATCAAGCCGCCTGCCATCGTAGGGCCCGCCCCGGGCGGGCTCAAGTTCCGTCCTCCGGACGCCGGTTGAAGCGGCCCCGGCACGCAATCACAATCGCCTCACGCCCCTCCCCGCCGGCCGCCTGCTCGCCCCGGCCCTCTTCCCGGATCCCCGCTCCCGATGCCCTGCCCGCTGCCATCGCCCGGCCTCCCGCTGACGGCCTTCGAGGAGCACATGCTGCTCGACGATCGGCCGCTGCACCCGATGGTGATCGTGATGCGGCTCGATTTCACGGGGGGGCCGCCCCCCGCCTCCCTGGCCGAGGCGTTCGCCGCCACCGTGAGCCAGGAGCCGCTGCTGGCCGCCCGCATCGCCCGCCGCCACGGCCGCCCGCGTTGGATGCCCGCGCCGCCCCCGACGCTCGCGCTCATGACCGACGCCTCCCCGCCGGCCTCCACGGCCACGCGCGCGCCGTGGCTGCCGCGGATCGATCCTCACACCGGCCCGATGCTGGCCGCAGCGCTGGTCAGCCAGCCTGCCGGCTGGTCGATCGTGTTGGCCGTGCACCATGCCGCCTGCGATGGCCTGGGAATCGTCGGCTTCGTGGAACGCTGGCTCCTGGCCGCCGCCGGCACGGCCGGCAAACGCCCGCGGCCCCCGGCCGAAACCTTCGCCGCCGTCGGCCGGCGCGGCCGCGTGGCCGGCTCCTGGCGCGAGTTCGCGGGCCTGCTGCCCAGGCTCGCCAAGGGCCTCGAGGGCGTGAAACAGTTCATGACGCGAGAGGTGATCGATCTCGGCGCCGGCCCCCCCTCCCCCGGCGAGCCGGCCCCCGGCGCTCCCGCGGCCCGCTGGCGGCCGAGCATCATCGCCACGACGCTCGACGCGGACCTCGTCCGGCGGCTCGACGCCCGGGCCCTGGCGGCGAAGGTCATGGTCAACGACCTGCTCATGGCCGCGCTCGTCAGCGCGCTCGGCGCGCATGTCGAAGCCCGCGCGACGCCGGGCGACGAGCAGGCCTGGATCCGCCTGGCCACGCCGATGAGCCTGCGCACGAAGTCGGACCACGCCCTGCCGGCCGCCAACCGCGTGAGCATGGTGTTTCTCGATCGGCGGCCCGGCGATCGCCGCGACGCCCCGCGGCTGGTGCAGAGCTTCAAGGACGAGATGAACATCATCCGCGACCACGCGCTCGGCCACATCTTCCCACTCTCCCTCGCCGTCGGCCGGCTGCTACCCGGCGGCCTGCGCCGCACCACCGGCCTCTCCAAACCGCAGGCGACGGCGGTGCTCTCGAACCTCGGCCGCTGCTTCCACCGCTCGCCCCTCGCCGACGACGCGGGCTCCATCCGGCTCGGCGCGAGCCGGCTCGCGGAGTGGTGGATCGTGCCCCCGGTGCGGCCGGGCACGGCCCTCGCGGCCGCCACCCACGAAACCGGCGGACGGCGGACGATCGCGTTTCAGCTCGACGGCTTGCGGGTGCCGCTGCCCGTGGGCGAGGCCTGGCTCGACCGCATGCACCAATCCCTCGAACAACTGGCCGCTGGCCTGCCCACCGCATGATCCCCCTGGCCCCCACGAACTCCGTGCCCCCCACGATCCTCCTGACTGCCTTCCTCCCGCTTGCGGGCGTCTCCCCGGCCGCGCTCCTGGCAATCGTGTGGACGGCCCTCATCCTCCCGCAGGCCGTGCTCACGCTCTGGTTTGCGCTGATCGTGAGACGCCGCACGCGGGCCTTCGTGGCCCGCGCGGAGGCCCGGCCCGAGTCGGCCGCGATTCCCGCGGAGGTGATTCTTTGCCTGCGAGGCTGCGACGCCACGCTCGACCAAGTGTTCGCGGCGCTGGCCCGCCAGTCGCACCGGGCCTGGCGGCTGCGCGTGGTGGTGGATGCCGAGACCGACCCGGCCTGGGCGGCCGCCCACGCGGCCGTCGGCCGGCTCGCCGCCACGGCCGCGCCCTCCTGGTCGGCCGCCGTGATCGAGCCGCTCGCCGGGCGGCCCCTGCGGGGCTCGCTCAAATGCGCGGCCCTGCGGCAGGCGCTGCGGTCGCTGCCCGCCGACACCCGCGTCGCGGCCCTCGTCGATGCCGACTCGGTCGTCCATCGCGACTGGCTTCTCACGATGGTCGATGAATGCCGGCGGCCGGGCGTCGGCGCCGTCTCGGGCAACCGCTGGTATGACCCCGACCGCGACACTCCCGCCGCGGTGGTGCGGGCCCTGTGGAATGCCGGGGCGATCGTGCAGATGACGACGTTCGGCATCCCCTGGGGGGGCTCGCTCGCCGTCCGCCGCGAGGCGCTCGACGACTGCCGCTGGGCCGACGCCATCGAGGGCACGCTCTGCGAAGACACCGCCCTCGCCGCACCGCTGGCCCGGGCGGGCTGGGCCTATCGGTTCGTGCCCGCCCTCGTCGCCATCGACCGCGACGACGACGTGGCCCTGGGCCCGCTCACGCGCTGGATCGCCCGCCAGCTGCTCACGGCCCGGCTGCACCACCCCGCCTGGCCGCTGGTGGCGGTGCACGGCGTCGCCACCTCCGCGGTGCTGGCCGTCGCGGCGGCGGGATGGCTCGGGGCGAGTGTGGCGGGCCAGCCCGCCATCGCCGCGCGGCTGGGCACGTTTCTCTTGGCCTACGAAGGGGCCACGCTCGGGCTGTTCCTGATCATCGCGGCCACGATCCAGGCCGCCGTCGCCGCCACCGGCCGCCGCCCCCGCAGCCTGTCGCCGGCGCGGGCGCTGTGGTGGATTTTTCTGATCCCGGCCACGCAGGTCGTCTACGGCCTGGCGATCGTCCGCAGCCTCGTGGCCCGCAGCGTGGAGTGGCGGGGCATCGTCTACGACATCCGCTCGTCAGGCGCCGCTGCGGAGGTAGCCATCCGCCAGCCGCCGCTCGCCGGCCCCGC
>CAZONY010000196.1:0-5131 GCA_964581215.1 uncultured Chitinophagaceae bacterium
CGGGCGTTCGCGCCGGGCGAGGTCGTGGTTCACGAGGCGGACGTGGGCGACGAGATATACTTTCTCACGCGGGGGCAGGTCGAAGTCCTGCGGGGCGATCCGCCCGAGCGGCTCACGGTTCTGCGGCCGGGCTCGTTCTTCGGCGAACTGGCCATCCTCAGGGACACCCCCAGGGCCGCCGCCCTGCAGTATTCGAGCACCCGGGAGGGGTCCGGCGACTGATCCTGCCCCCGGAAGCCGGAGCGGCGGCACTCGAAATCATCAGTCACCGGGAAACCTTGGGCGCGCCGGCCGGCATGGCCGCTACCCGCCGTCGCCCGCTGCAGGACGATCCTCGTCCTGGCCCGCCTTGCCACGACGCTGCGGCTTGGCGCCGTCCTCACGGCGGAAGACCGCCACGACATCCTCGATCGGCACCACGTAGAGGAGGTTGTTCTGCTCGAAATCGACCGGGATCGAGTTGCGGGGGTGGAAGAGCACCTTGTCGTACTTGGCGATGGGGAAGTCGGCGTCGCGTTCCACCTGGAGGCTCACCTCGACCACCCGCCCCGTGATGGTGGGAATCTCGGCCTGGTCGGGAAGCACGATGCCGCCCCGCGTCTTCTGGCGGCTTTCGTCCTTGCGGATCAACACCCGCATCCCGAGCGGTTCGACGCATTCGTCCACGGAAACTCCTTTCGCAGATCTCACGGTACCATACGAATTTCATCCGCCCCACGTGAAGAGACGGAGCCGATTTCCATCCGGGTCGGTCACCGTGATCTCGTGAAAGCCCTCCGGATTGGCCCGCGACGGCGGCACCTCGAAGCCGGCCTCGAGAAGCCGGTTCCGGATCGCCTCCAGTCCGGCCACCTCGAACCCCAAACTCCACCGCCGACTTGCCTCCCCCGGATCCGGCCGCGCGATGATCGCCAGCCGTGTGTCGCCGGCCGCCAGCAGGGCGTAGCCGTCGTCCACCACACGGACCAGCACCCGCAGGCCGAGCAGGCCCCGGTACCACTCGACGAGCTCCGCCCACCGAGCCGTGCGGAGTTCGACGCTGAAAAGCTGCGGTCGGGCTGGGAGAGACATGGCCGCAGCGTTGTACAGGCAGTCGAACTTCCCGAAAACCGTGGCACAGCCGACAATGATCGGTGCTTGCCCTCGACCACCCCGTGGAGCCCGTCCGGCCGCATGTCCCAGCCCATCGATTCAGAACGTCCGGTGCCCGCCCCCTCTGGCGACGAAAAGACCCCGGGTGTGAGCCTGGAAAAGGCCCGCCGCGACAAGCTCGAGCGGCTGGCGGCCATGGGGATCGACCCCTGGGGCCATCGCTTCGACGGTATCCAGCCGATCGCCGACGTGCGGACGACGGGCGCTTCACTCGACCGTTCCCCGGACGTCACCGACGGACCGACCGTTCGCGTGGCGGGCCGGATCATGCTCCTGCGAAACGCCGGCAGCCTCGTCTTCATCGATCTGGCCGATCGCGGCGGTCGGATCCAGATCATGCTCGGCAAGAAGCAGGTGGGGCCCGAGGCGTGGCCGGTGGTGGGCTGCCTCGACCTGGGCGACCTCATCGGCGTCGAAGGGCGGCTGGGCTATTCGAAGACCGGCGAACTGACGGTGTTCGCGACGGGCCTCGAGTTTCTCACCAAGTCGCTGGAGACGCCCCCGGACAAGTACCACGGCCTGGTGGACGCCGATCTCCGCCAGCGGATGCGCTACCTCGACCTGATCCACGGCGAGGGCGTCCGTGACCGGTTCGTGGCCCGCAGCCGGATCGTGGAGGCCGTCCGCCGCGTGCTCGCCGACCGCGGCTATCTGGAGGTGGAAGGACCGACGCTGCAGGAGACCGCCGGCGGCGCCGCGGCCCGCCCCTTCAAGACCCACCACAACGCCCTCGACATGCCGCTGGTGCTCCGCATCGCGCTGGAGCTGCACCTCAAGCGGCTGCTCGTCGGCGGTCTGGAACGGGTGTTCGAACTGGGCCGCGTCTACCGCAACGAGGGCGTGAGCCCGCGGCACAATCCCGAATTCACCATGCTCGAGGCCTACGAGGCCTACGCCGATTACGGCACGATGATGGACCTCACCGAGGCGATTCTTGTCGAGGCCGCGAAGGCGGCCGGCACGCCGGCACGGTTCGAATGGATGGGGCATACGGTTGATCTCACCCCCCCCTTCCGCCGCGCGAAGTACGACGACCTGCTGCGCGAGGTGACCGGCTGCGACCCGGCCGACCCGGCGAGCGTGGCCACGGCGGCGGCCTCCCGGGGCATCGAGACGGCCGGCCGACATTCCGACGTGGTGAAGAGCGACCTCTTCGAGGCTGCCGTGGAAGACACCCTCGCCGGCCCCGTCTTCGTCATCGATTATCCGGCCGCGGTCTGCCCACTCACCAAGCGGAAGGCTGGCAATCCGGCGATCGCCGAGCGGTTCGAGCTCTACGTGGCGGGCATGGAACTGGCCAACGCCTACACCGAACTCAACGACCCGGATCTGCAGGAGGAGCTCTTCCGCACGCAGTTGGCCGGCCTGGCGGCCGACGAGTCGATGGCCCGCATGGACACCGACTTCATCCGCGCCCTGCGGCGCGGCATGCCGCCGGCCGGCGGCCTGGGCATCGGCATCGACCGGCTCGTGATGTTTCTCACCGCGGCCCCCAGCATCCGCGACGTGATCCTCTTTCCCATCCACCGTCCCCACCATTAGCCCAGACCCGAAAAGGGGACGATGTACAAGCTCCTTCTCTGCTGGCGTTACCTCCGCACTCGCTGGATTGCGCTGGCCAGCGTGATCAGCGTGACGCTGGGCGTGGCGACGATGATCGTCGTCAACGCGGTGATGGCGGGCTTTTCCCACGAGATGCAGTCCCGGATTCACGGCATCCTTTCCGACATTGTCTTCGAGAGCCATTCGCTCTCGGGCTTTCGGGATCCCGGTTGGCACATGGACGAGATCCGGCGGGCCGCGGGCGACTCGATCGCAGGCATGACCCCCACCGTCGCCGTGCCGGCGATGCTCTCCTTTCAGGTGAGCGGCCAGTGGGTGACGCGGCAGGTGATGTTCATCGGCATCGACGAGGCCACGCATGCGGCGGTGAGCGACTTTGGTCGCTACCTGCAGCATCCGGAAAACCGCCGCCGACTCTCGTTCGAGCTCCGCGACGGGGGCTACGACACCACCGACAGCCAGGCGGAGGGCCCGGGACCCGCGCGACCGGCCCTCGGCGGCGCCGGCTGGCCCCACCGCCGGATGCGGGTGAAGCGGGAGCGGATCTGGCAGGAGCGGATGCGCGAGCAGGGAGCGACCTCCGCCGATCCCACGGCCGGTGGGCCGACGCGATCGATCGACGTCCAGGTCGATGCGGCGCTGGCGGCGACGGAGGCGGCGCCGGCCGCCGACTCGTCGCCCCCCGAGGACGCACCCGCCGATCCCGCTGCCCCGCAAAACCCTTTCGCGACCGCCCGCCCCGACGAGGGCCGCACCATGGATCCGGCCAGCGAGCAGTTCATCGGGGTCGTGCCGGGCATCGGCCTGGCGAGCTTCCGCGACGCGCAGGGCGTCGATCGGTTCCTCGTTCTCCCCGGCGACGACGTGAAGATCACGTTTCCCACCGCCGGCACGCCCCCCAAGGCCGTCACCGACACGTTCACCATCGTCGATTTCTACGAGAGCAAGATGAGCGAATACGACTCGAACTTCGTCTTCGTGCCGATCGCCGATCTGCAGCGCATGCGCGGCATGATCGAGCCGGAGACGGGGATCACGAGCGTGAATTCGATCCAGATCAAGCTCGCCGACGGAGCCAACCTCGACGAGGTACGCGATCGGCTGCGGCGGGCCTTCCCCGCCCAGCTCTACGCCGTCTCCAGCTGGCGCGACAAGCAGGGGCCCTTGCTCTCGGCGGTGGACATGGAAATGGCCGTCCTCAACATCCTGCTCTTTCTCATCATCGCCGTGGCGGGATTCGGCATCCTCGCCATTTTCTTCATGATCGTGGTGGAGAAGACCCGCGACATCGGCATCCTCAAGTCGCTCGGTGCCGGTGCGTCGGGCATCGCCGGCGTGTTCCTCGGCTACGGGCTCTTCCTCGGGCTCGTCGGGGCCGGGGCCGGCCTGGCCCTCGGCCTGGCGATCACCTGGAACCTCAACGCGATCCGTGCCGCCGTCGAGTGGTGGACGGGGCAAAAGGTGTTTGATCCTTCCATCTACTACTTCTTCAGGATTCCGACGATCGTTCACCCGGCGACCGTGGCCTGGATCATCGCCGGAGCGATCGCGATCGCCGTGGCTGCCAGCGTATTGCCGGCCCTGCGGGCCGCCCGCCTCCATCCGGTGGAGGCGCTGCGGCATGAGTGAACCGCACGGCCGCGGGCCGCTCCTGACGGCGCACGGTCTTCGGAAGCTCTACCGATCCGGCGGCGGCTCGCTCGAGGTGCTGCGCGGCGTCGATTTCAGCCTCGAATCCGGTGACTTCGTGGCGATCGTGGGCCAGAGCGGGTCGGGCAAGAGCACGCTGCTCCACCTGCTGGGGCTCCTCGACGCGCCCGATGCGGGTGAGGTGCGGCTGGAGGGAGCGCGGATCGACCACCTCTCGGCCACTCGCCGCGACCGGATTCGCAATACGGCAATCGGGATGGTGTTCCAGGCCTACCACCTCCTGCCCGAACTCACCGCCCTGGAAAACGTCATGGCCCCGCTCATGGTGCGGTATGGCGTGATGGAATGGCTGCGGTCCGGAGCGGCCGCCCGTGACGAGGCCCGGCGGCTGCTCGAGAGGTTTGGCCTGGGGGCACGGCTGCGACACAAGCCGCGGCAGCTCTCGGGGGGTGAGATGCAGCGGGTGGCGATCGCCAGGGCACTGGTCGCCAGGCCGCGGGTGCTCCTCGCCGACGAACCGACGGGCAATCTCGACGAAGCCACCGGCGCCGGTATCCTCGACGCGATCTGCGAGTTGAACCGTCGCGACGGCCTTTCTATAGTGCTCGTCACGCACGACGTGGCCATCGCGCGGCGGGCCAGTCGCATCGTCCGGCTCACGGCGGGCCGGGTCGAGCAGGTGCAGCCCTCCGCGGACTGATCCGACGTACGCCCCAAGAGTCCGCCCATGCCCCGCGTCATTTTCATGAACGACCGACTCGTGCCC
>CAZONY010000197.1:0-3877 GCA_964581215.1 uncultured Chitinophagaceae bacterium
TGCGGTCGATCGTGGCGATCACGCCATCGGCGGTGAGATCGGGGGCCTGCGCGAAAAGAGGGCCGCCAAATCCAATCGCGAGCGCAGCCAGCAGGCCGAGGGTTCGCAGGGGGAAGACAGTCGATCGAATCAGCACGGCGGCATTCCTCATAACGCTATTTCTGGCGGCTTTTCTGACGACATGGCAGCGGGCCCGTCTGTGCGCTCGCACAGCCCGCCGTCGGGGCTCACCAGTCGTCGGTCCTGAACGGCGACGCGGGCAGACCCTCGCGATTGTAGAGGTTCGCACCGTCGGGATTCATCGAGAACGCGTAGCGGACCGCGACCGGTTCCTGCACCTCGGGGGACGAGACGACGACCACGTCGCCGTCGATCACGGCGTCAGCCCAGCGCCACTTCCGGTCGGCACCGGCGACGGCGAACCGCTTGAGTTTGCCGGCCTTGTCCTCCACCGCCGGCTCGCGGCCGTTCTTCGCTCCGACCATCAGCCCGCCCGCCACGTGGTCGAACCGCACGCGGGCCTTGCCCCCCTCGACGGCGAGCGACTTGAAGAGCGGCCCGGAGGGCACGATCTCCTTCTTTCCGTAGTCGTGGTGCAGCGCCCACCGGGCCAGCCGCGTGCCGACGTCGAACTTGTTCCGCGGGTGGATGTCGCCGGCGGCGGCGAGCGGCACCGTGTCGGTGATCACCGCCATGCCGGTCTTGGGGATCGTGAGCGACTTCCGCTGGGCCTCGCGGAGCTTCGCCCAGCCGTCGCCGCCGGCGGGGTCGTCGGTGGGGTTCTGAAAGCTCGCCAGCTGGACGAAGTAGAAGGGGAGCTCGTCGTCGCGCCAGACCTTCCGCCAGCCGCGCACGAGCGCCTGCATCTTCTGGTGGTAGCTCTCCCCCTCGCCGCCGTTGCTCTCGCCTTGATACCAGAGGAAGCCCTTGATCGGGAACCGTGCCAGCGGGTGGATCATGGCATGGTACATGGAGCTCCACCCGTTCGCGTTGGGATGCGCCGGCATGGCGAGCGCGGGGGGAAGCCGCTCCCCGGCCGCGACCGCCGCGCGGGCCGCCGCCACCCAGCGGTCCATCTCGTCGAGCTTGCCGGGCAGCGACTTGAGGAACGCCTCGTGCGCCGCCGCGCGGTTCTTCAGCACGCTCGCGAACTCGGGCACCAGTTCCATCCCCTCGGGCGCGACCCATGGCTCGATGGGCGTGCCGCCCCAGTTGTCATCGAGCAGGCCCACGGGCACGCCGGTTTTGGCCACCACGTCACGGGCGAAGTAGAAGCCGACCGCGGTGAAGCCGCCGGCCGTCTGCGGCGTGCACGTCCGCCAGGGCCCGGCGGCCGGGAGATCGTCCTCCGGCACGCCGGACATCACGTGGTTGACCTTGATGCAGCGGATCTTGGGGATGTCGGCCGCCTTGACGTCGTCGGCGGCGTCGCTCTGCGACATGTTCCACTCCATGTTCGACTGGCCCGAGCAGAGCCAAACGTCACCCACGACGACGTTCTTGAGCACGACGGGGTTGCCCTTGCCCTTCACGGCCAGTTCGAGATCGGCGCCGTCGGCCCGCGCCGGCAGCTCGGCGAGCCAGTGCCCCTTGGCGTCGGCCTTCGTCTCGGCCGTGACGCCTCCCAGGGTGACGCTCACGGCCTCCCCCGGCTCGGCCCGGCCCCATACGCGGATCGGCCGGTCGCGCTGCACAACCATGTCGTTGGTGAAGATCGGCGCCAGGCGGACGTCGGCGCTCGCAGAGGCCGACAGCAGCGCTGCCACGAGGGCGAGGGCAGCCAGCAGGCCGAGGGCCCGCAGGGGGAAGGCAGTCGATCGAATCAGCATGGGGGCATTCCTCGGGACGGCGTTTTCCTATCGGCTAAAGACTAGCGTGAAGGCAGGTTGCCCAGCCGGTCAATCACATCTATGATCAAGACAGGCCCGCTTGTGTCCTTCCCGTAGCGGTGGTCTCCGACTGGAAGCGAAAGCAGTCGCATAGAGCCGCAAACACGCCGCCGCCGGAACCGCCCCATGGCCCGCCCCCTTGTCGCCGTCGCGCTCGACTTGGATTTTCCCTCGCGGCGGCATCTCGACGTGCTGGCCGGCATCCACCAATGGGTCCAGGACCATGGCACCTGGGACATCCGGCTCGACGAGTTGCTCGTCCATGATCCCACCCGGCGGCTCGGCCGCTATGCCGGCGTGATCGCCCGGGCCACGCCGGCCCTCGCGGCGGCCGCCCGCAAGCAGGGCGTGCCGGTCGTGAACGTCTGGCGGACTTCGCCCGTGGCATCGAAGCTGGCCGGTGTTTTTTTCGACGGGAAGTCGATCGGCACCGTGGCCGCCGACAGCCTGCTCCTCCGCGGCTTCTCATCGTTTGGCTGCATCTATGCCACCGATCAACCCGCCACGTCGACGGCTGCCGAAACCTTCTGCCGCGTGGTCGAGAGAGCCCGGCCCGGCCTCTCCGTCGCCCGGCTTCCGGTCGAGACGAACGCCGTTAAGCCGGTCCGGTTCGACGCCTTCATCGAGCGGTTTGACCGGTGGCTCACCGGGCTACCGAAGCCGCTGGCCATGTTTTGTAGTTTCGCGGACTCGACCGTTCGCTATCTCTGCGAGGAACTGCATGCCCTTGGGCTGCGGGTGCCCCAGGATATCGCCATCGTCAACATCTACGATGAGCCCATGATCTGCGGCCTGCTCAAGCCCACGCTCACCGCCGTCGATGTGCCGTTCGCCCAAATCGGCTCCACGGCAGCCAAGCTGCTCGACCAGATGATGCGGCGACCGAAAGCGAAGCCGCGCACCATCCAGGTGCCGGCGGCGGGGGTTATCGCCCGCGATTCCACCGATCTGTTTCCGGTGGACGACGAACTCGTGCGGTCGATCCTCCGGCATATCGAGGCCAACCTCGACAAGCCGCTGACCCCGGCCTCCCTCGCCAAACGATTTAGCGTGTCGCGACGGACGCTCGACCGGCGGTTTCAGGACGGCTGCCACCTGACGGTGAGCGACGTCGTGCGCGACCTGCGGTTTGAACGGGCCCGCCACCTGCTCGTGAACACCCCGATGCTGGTGAAGGAAATCGCCAGCCAGGTCGGCCTGCCGAAAGTCATCCAGATCCACCAACTGTTCAAGCAGAAAACCGGAGTAGGGCCGGCCGAATACCGGCGGACGATGCAGCCCGGCGTGAAAAAGGGGGCGCAGCTCAATTCGGGGTCGAGTTAGACGCGGCGGGAAGATGGTGACCACAATCGCGAAAAACGAATTGATCCCATCGGCCTTCCTGCACCATTGACCGGGCTGCCTGCCGTGTGATGAAATGTCGGTCGCAGTCCGTGAGAGCCGACAATTTGTCACGTCAATGTCTGTAACCACCCAAGCCCAACGCGTGCTCGAACTGGTCCGTCAGAAAGGGATCGTGCGTGGTACCGAGATCGACGGCCTCGGCATCCACCGCATGCACTTGAAGCGACTCGTCGATCGCGGTCTCCTCGTCCAGCGGTCCCGAGGCGTCTACGAGGCGGCCGAGCCCCGGATAAGCGAGCATGACAGCGTCATCGAAGTGGCCGCCCGGGTCCCGAAGGCGACACTCTGCCTGCTCACCGCCCTCCGGCTGCACAAGCTCACCACCCAGAACCCGTTCGAAGTCTGGATCATGATCGACCGCAAGGCTCGGAAGCCGTCGATCAGCTACCCACCCATCCGCGTGGTGCGCGCGTCCGGTTTGGCCTTCAGCAAAGGCGTGAAGGCGATGAAAGTCGATGGGTTTGACATCAACGTGACAACCGTCTCCAAGACCGTCGCCGATTGCTTCAAGTATCGGAGCACGGTCGGCATCGATGTTGCCATCGAAGCGCTGCGTGATGCCTGGCGGCAGAAGAAGGCTACCG
>CAZONY010000197.1:3887-5098 GCA_964581215.1 uncultured Chitinophagaceae bacterium
TGGACGAGATCGTCGCCGCGGCAAAGGTTGATCGCGTCGCGACTGTGATGCGGCCCTACCTGGAGTCGCTGGTATGACCGCCGTCTCGCAGCCGCCCAGCGATCCCGCTACTGTGCATCGCCGTCTGCTGGCCATCGCCCGCGAATGCAAAGCAGACTTCAACGCGATTCTTGCGCAGTACGCCATCGAGCGACTGATCGACCGGCTCTCCAGGTCGGCCGAGTCGCCGCGGTTCGTGCTCAAGGGAGCCATGCTCTTCCGCGCCTGGACGGGCGAACTGCACCGCCCGACCAAGGACGTCGACTTCCTCGGTCACGGCGACCCGTCGCCGGCTGTCGTTGCCGACGCGGTCCGCACGATCGTCTCGGTCGAGGCTGCCGACGGTCTTCGGTTCGCCGCGGAGAGCATCTCCGCAGAGGAGATCCGTGAGGAGCAAAATTACGACGGCGTTCGCGTCACCGTCACGGCGTACCTCGCGCACGTGCCCATCACGGTCAGAATCGACGTGGGATACGGGGACGTGGTTACGCCAGACGCCACGGAGCGACTGTTCCCGACATTGCTCGGTCACGATGCCCCGAGTATCCTCGCGTACCCTCCCGAGACTTCCGTCGCCGAGAAGGTTGAGGCGATGTGCAAACTCGGCATCATCAACAGCCGGATGAAGGACTACCACGACGTGATCCTGATCAGCCGCCGCTTCGAGTTCCACGGCGACACGCTCGCCCGGGCCTTCCGCGCAACCTTTGAGCGGAGGAACACCCCGCTCCCGAGTGGCACGCCGACAGGGCTCTCCGAGGAATTCGGCGGCGACGCCGAAAAGCAGCGGCAGTGGACCGCCTATCTGACGCGGATGAACACCGACGACGTGCCGAGGGCGCTCCCCGAGGTCGTGGTCACCATCCGGAGGTTCGTACGGCCAGCGATCGACGCCGCGGCTGGGGCGGAGCCGATACCCGGCCAATGGAATCCGACGTCGGGGTGGAGCGAGTTTCTTGGATAAAGGTTCTCGACAGCGCTAATATGGCTCATGTGTGCCGGTCCGCGCGTGGTGTGTCGGCAATGCACTCGGAGCGCGGCTTCGTGCCTTGAAGGGGGCCGAGCAGGTCTGCTTTTGGACCGTGCGGGTAGTAGCTGTTGTCGCCAGCCCGCAAGGAGGTCAATCCTCTCCCCCTCTCGACTCCACCTCGGCCGCCACCTCCCAGATGGGC
>CAZONY010000198.1:0-5083 GCA_964581215.1 uncultured Chitinophagaceae bacterium
CAGGGTGCGGGGCGTCGAGAAGAAATATGGAACCGTCGCGGCGGCGAGGCCGGCGGTGCAGGTCGTGAGAAAATCGCGTCGCGACTCGTTCATGGAATGCTCCTTATTCCGGGGTGATGTCCGAGTCGGTCGATCCAGCGGGCACGCCGGGCAGGCTGCTCATTCTGGGGCGCCAACCTGCTTTGTAGCTTCCGCCTGTTATTTCAGGTCCGACTTCTTGAGGCCTTCGATGTAGCAATCCAGCTGGCCAAAAGGCTCTTTCGTGGTCTGGTTGTATTCCACATTGCCATAGACCGCGATCACATTGGTGCCTTGTTTCAAGTGCCGGCTCTCGCCGGAGCCGAGGACCCAGGGTGCATACTGCGGTTTATCCTGCCACCACCCGTAGCCCGTGATCCGGTGTCCATTCAGATAGACGTGGAAGCCCTGCGGGCAGAGGATGCACAGGCGATAGGAATCGTAGTCGAGGGCATCCACGTCGAAGGTCGTCCGCATGACGATGAATTCCCCTTTGCCCCAGTCGGAGTGATTGGCAAAGGAGACATTGCCCTGCTTGTAGACCCCCGTGCCGACGGGGGCGCGCCCCGCATTCCACTGGCTGTCGTCATAGTCGGGCTTGAACCAGTCCTTCAGATCATCGGCCAGTTGGATCTCGCGAAAGCGTCTCCGCTCACGTGTTGGAAGCTGATCTTTTTCCACGATCGGATCGAAGGACTTGAACCGCCAGACACGCTCTGCCGGCGGCACCTTGCCGATCTCTTTCCAGCCGGCGGAGGGATTCCGGAGTTTCGTCAGGTCGACGATGGTGTTCACCAGGCCCGGATCCTCGCTCTTCTCGGCGTTCATCCGCCTGACGAGTTCCGGGCGATACACCGTGAAGAGGATGTCGTTGAGTTCCTCGGCTTGCTTCGCATCGAGTTTTTCCCGGGCGGCGACAAGAGATGCCACCAGTCCGACCAGATCGCCGGTGCCGTAGTCGCTGAAGCGCAGTTCCAACGCAGTCGCGAGCGCTGCGGCAATGGCCGGATCGGACTGCAGGCAGATCTTCGCGGTCTGCATGACGTTGTGAGTCCCTTCGGAGGAACGCTCCCCGCTCTTGATCTCGCTCGTGGCCACGGCCTTTTGCAGCCCGGCAACGATGAGCTGGCCCGCGTCGCTCCCCGGTTTCTTCTGCTGCAGCACCCCGTTCAGGTGCCCCATCATCCGGTCGCGGGGCATGGTGTGGTATTCGTTCGTCGCCAGCGTGATGAGTGTCGGGAGAATCTCGAGGTACAGGGCGTCGTCTTTCGCCAGGCCGGAGAGCGCCATGAAGGCGGACTCGCGGAACCACCAGTCCGAGTGCTTCGTCCACGGCATGATGAGCGGCAGGCGGGCTTGGATTTCCTTGGCCGGGGCGAACTTGAGCGCCAGGAGCGCACCGTCCACCACCCACAACGCCTCCTCGGGATCGGACAGCATGGTCGTGATGCTTTCCAGCATCGCGGGCGTGAACTTGTCGGTGGGGATCGGGTTCTTTCCGATGCCAAACCAGTAGTTGTAGTCGGTCATGCCGTCGAGCGCAGCCCGCCGCACACGCGGGTCGGAGTCGCGCAGGAGCTTTTCGAGATCGTCGAACGCACCCACCGCCCGCAGCGCCTTGCCCGCCTGGGTGCGGATCATGTCGTGCCGGTGATAAACGTTTTTGAGGAGCGTTTCACGGGGCAGGGTTTTGAGGTCTTTGGCCGGCTGGTGGTAGGCGCCGCCCAAGGCGTAAAAGGGAACGTGCGTGGGTTCCTCCGGGCCGTAGGTCACGTATTGCGGGTTGTGGTCGAGGGATAGAAATGCCAGGTCGGCCGGAGTGCCCCACGGGTGTGCGGGAAGCGTGTAGTCCTTCGAAAACCTCGAACGCGGCGCGCCGGTGATGCGGAGCGTGCGCAACGGCGCGGTGTAGGAGAATCCCATGCCGGGACCGGAGTGGCCGACTCCCCCATTGCCCCAGGTCAACGTCGCGATGCCGATGCTGCCGCCCTGTTCGCGGCTCAGATCGTGCCACCAGGTGAGACGGTCCATCGCCTCGCGGAAAAGGGCGGGCTTTTCCTCCATCAAATAGGCGGTGGTGATACCGCGCCAGATGCCGTCGCCGCGGCCCTCGTCGGCATGGCCCTGCACGAGCACGGGGTAGCTGTCGACCATCGCCATGGCCAGGTACTGGCTGGCTTTTTTGTAGGCCGTGGTGTCGCCGCTCGCGCCGGCGGCGATCTGCATGGCGGCGGCGACCATGCCGTCCTTGCCATTAGAACCGAGCCCGCCTTCGCCACGGTGATCACCGTAGGGGACGGTGCCATGACCGGCGAATCGATAGAAAAACCGGAGTGACCCGAGCAAGGTCTGCTCATCGACATTCACGCCGCATTCCTTGCCCAAGAGCAGCGTGGTGAGCACCTGCGCGCCTGCCGGGTTCATCAGCCCACCCGCCACGTACCCGGGCCAGATTCCCCGGCCCCAGTGGGTCCAGCCGCAGCCGAATTTCTGGCGGGCCTTTGCGTCGTCGCAGTAGTACTGCAGGATCGGCAAGACCGAATCGTCGCCGGTCCGCAGGTAGTATTCGCCGCAGGCGATCCCGTTGTAGCCGTTGTTCCAGGTGTGGTCGCCGATGGCTTTCACATCCTTCGGAAAGGCATCGAAGTAGGCTTTCACCCGCGGCAGATACTGGTCATCGCCGGTGGAGAGCAGAAACAGGCAGCCGAGGGCGCCCGGAATGCCACCCTGTTTGAATTTCTTCGGATCGGCATAAAAGGCAGCGGCCTCATCGACGATGCGTTTGGACTTCTGGCAATCCAGCGGCCAGGTCTTGCTGTAGGCACCGAGCACGGGAATCGTGACCGTTTCCTGGCGCGTGGTCTTGCCGTCGGCGGAGGTTACATCGAAGACCATCTTTCCGTCCGTGGCCTCGGCTTTGGTGAGGGCGTTGCCCATCGCGACGAACGGGTCGAGCCCCTTCAGAGATCTCCCATTGATTCCGGTGAGGATTTCCTGCTTGGCGAACTTGCCCTCGGACGGGGAGCCCGGCACGATCTCCTCGACCTTGAGGACCACGTCGGGATAGATCCGGGTTTTGAGCCCCGTGACGCCGATGACGCCGAAAAATCTCTCGCCGGCCGGGTTCGGGCGGAGCTGGTAGATGCGTTCTTCTGTGTAGTATCTCGCCCCGTCACCGCCGCCGTCTCCAGCATCGAGCTGGCCGGCGAGAGGGAAGAGGGTTACCAGAAGGGCGGAGAGAAATCGTGATTTCATGATGCACGTGAAGGAGTGTGGAAAACGAAACTGGCAGGCCCATCGACCACCCTGTTGACCGCCCTGCCCTTGATGCCTGCCTTCGATTATTTCTGGAAAGGCAGTAAGGCCTCCGCAAACGCCTTGCCCATCTGCGCGAAGATCTTCGCACTGCCCCAGTAGTGATAGCCGCCATTGGAAGCGCCCTTGAGGGCCTCCCTGTCTTTGGGCGGAAGGACTTCCTCCAGGGCGAGGTCGAGCTTCTCCCGGTCAGCCTTGGTGATGCCCTCGATCCGCACATCGATCGCGGCATAGTGTTCCGGGGATTTCTCGTCGTATTGGTCATTGGCATAGACCGCCAATACGTTCTTCCCCTTCTTCAAGAATTTTGTCTGGTCTTTATTGAGGACGATGGCACCATACCGCGGCGCATCCGCCCACCAGATGTAGGTGTGGAGCTTCTGCCCGTTCAAATACACGTGGTATCCCTGCCTGGCCAGAATCGCGATGCGATACGACTCGCAGTCGAGGTCTTCGACGTCGAACGTCGTCCGCATCAGCAGGAATTCGCCCTCGCCCCAGGTTGAGGGAAATGTGTCGAGGGTGATGCCGCTGTGTTTCCAGACGCCCTTTCCGATGGGGGCCTTGCCGGCCGTCCATTGGCTGTCATCGAAGTCGGGCGCAAACCAATTCTCCATCCCGGCCGGCAGCGTGATGTCACGGAATCGCCTGCCGTCGTATTTCTGCAGCTTGTCTTTCTGCTCGGTGGGAGCGATCGTCGTGAACCGCCAGGTGCGTTCCTCCGGCAGCGGCTTCCCGACCGGCTTCCAGTAATTTTCCCACTTCCATTCCCTGTCGAGCGTGCCGTCCGCCTTCAAAGGGTGCGCCGTGGCGACGATGTTGTTGTATTCGCCCTGCTTGGGCATCGCGGCGGCGATGTCATGATCCCAGAAGGGGGCGGTATCGACGGCGATCACGTTGCCCTTGAACTCAGGCATGTCGGCCGGCGCGGCCATCGCCTTGCGGAAATTCACGTTCTTCTCGCCGTCGACCCCCAGCACGCCGATCACGAACGGCATCTTCGGGGCCGACAGGTCTTTGCGAACGTCCCGAATGAAGTGGGCCAGCAGGTCTGAATAGAGGGCGTATTTTCCCGGTTGGTCGGGGCCGGGGTAGGTCTGCCCATCGACCAGGTCGTTGAACCCCTGCAGCCAGACAAACCCGGCCAGCTCATAGCCGGCCTGCTCGTCATATGCCGGACACACCCGCTTGGGATCGGCCAGCACTTTCTTCACGTGCTCGATCATCATCCGGTAAAACGCGCCCGTGGCGGCATCCTTCGCCTCCTGCCACTTTTTCCGGTCCTCGGCCTTGGGGACCCCGTGGGCGCCCTGGGGATGCTTGTCCCACACTTCCTGGATCTCTTTCGGCAACACGTACGGTCCAGCACTGGGCGGACGGAATTCGGTGTTGAGCGACCTGCCCCCCCAGGCGGTCTTGATGATCAGGATGGGCTCCTCGAGCGCCTTCTCCATGAAGATTCCGAAGGTGAACTCAGGCCCGATCTTGCCGCTGATCTTGGTCGGTTGGTTTCCGCGCTCGCCAAAGCCGGCGGTCAATTTTCCCACGCCCTCGCCATTGGCACTGCCGTCGTAAGGGCCGGTCAAATACGACATCCACACCTTGTCGCAGACCCGGGGCGTGCCATCGGGATTCCGCATCTCCTTGAGCAGCGGTGCCGTAAGCGGATCCTTGCCGATGTAGTCGAACGTCCGGATTTCGGCATGGCCCTCCATGTTGGACTGGCCGGCCATGATGAAGACCTTCAGCT
>CAZONY010000199.1:0-5057 GCA_964581215.1 uncultured Chitinophagaceae bacterium
ACGACCTGCACCTCCTGCTCCCGCTTCGCCCGCTCCTGCACGAGCCGCTCGATCTCCCGTTTCCGCTCGATCACCTTCGCGAGCGCCTCCTTCACCGCCGGGCTCGTCTGTTTGGCGGTGGTGAAAAACAGGATCGTTCTATCGTCGGTGTTCGTGATCGCCAGACGCTCGAATATCTGTCGCTCTTCGGCCACCTCCAGCGACGTCGGCTTCCCCGGCTCGGCCGTCACGGCGAAGCGATAGCGGTCGCGGGTCGTCTCGGCGGGCTTTTCCGGGGCGACCAGGTTCCAGCCCGAGTCCCGCGGATGTTCGACGAGGAGTTTCGCGTCGTCGGCGCCCGAGTTTTTGATGTCGAAGACCTTCCGCCTCGCGAGCTTCTTCGTCACGACGAGCGTCCCCTTTGCGAACTTCACGCTCAGAATCTCCTCGGGCCTCGGCTCCGTCCGCGGCGCCACCTCCACGTCGAGATCGACGGCATAGCTCACCAGCCGCTCGCTGCCGGGAGCGAGGTCCTCCACGCGGGCGTCGCCGGCGTAGGCATCGCCGTCGTAGACCGTGATCGGCCCCTGCATCAGGCTGAGCTTCGTCGAGTTCACCAGCCGCAGGCCGGCCAGCGGGTGCTTGGCGAGCACCTGTTCATCGTAGATGGAGACCTTTTCCGCCTCGACCTGCTCCGACACGATCGGCAGCATCGCCGACCGTTGGCGGCCGATCGATACCGGCGTGGCGATCTCGTAGCGGAAGAATTCGCCGAGCGCCGCCCCCTGGGCCACGCTCTGGATCGAGCCGGCGTTCGCGGCCATCATGCCACCCTGCCCCTGCCCCCCCATCGCGATCCGTTCTATCGAGGCCGCCTCCATTGCAGCGGCCGGCGCTGCCGCGGCCCTCCTGTCCATCGCCATCTCATCCCGAGCCAACTGCCGCTTTTCCCCACCCCGCTTCGCGGCGTCCGCAAACTCGCGCGCCGCCCCGGCGAGATCCTGGCCGTACTGCTGCGGCAGCAGCGAGGCATAGAGTTCCTGCCGGACCTCGGGCCGGGGCACGTAGAGCGGCTGATAGAGATCCATCACGAACGAGATCGGCCGGCCGCTCACGAGCGACATGCGCACGTCCTGCCAGTCCTGGTCGGTCGTGTTCTCGACGATCGCCCAGCCCTGCAGGAGCGCCGTCGGCTTCTCGTCGGCCCCCGCGTCGGCCGCGTCGTCCACCACGAGGCGGTAGCTCGTCTTCCACAACGGCGACTCCTGCACGTAGCCCACGCGGACGCGGCGGGCCCCCTTCCCGGCGAACTCGAGCGTCACGCTCTTCCGCTCGTTGTCGGTGCCGAGCGCCAGCACGGCGAGCGCCTTTTCGAGTTCGCCCTGGAGACGTTCGTCAAGGAGCTTCAATCGCGTGATCGTGTCGAGCGGCAGCGTCCGCAGGCCGTCCTTGGTGAGGATCGTGATGAACTCCTTCTCGACCGTCCCGTCGTCGCCGGCGGGCACCGTCCGCCTCTCCACGCCCACGATCGTGCCCGTCGCGGGCGACGCCGCCTCGACCTCGATCCGCACGCCCCGCAGGCGGCCCAGAATCTTGCCGATGGAAGGATCGTCGGTGAGGTTGATCGCGAACGTGCCGAGCGTCTTCGTGATCGGGTCGCGCGAGGCGTAGCTGACTGCCGGGACCGTGCCGCCGTCGAGATCCTCGAGCACCATGCTCTTGAGCAGGTCGTTGATCTGCTCCGTCTTGAAGTTCATCTCGACCTTCGCGTCGCCGGTCACCTGTCCGCCGTGCTGGAAGAATCCGACGCCGGAGGTGAAGAGGACGACCCGCTCGAGCGGCAGCACCTGTTCCGCCGCCCCGCAGGCGGCGCAGAAGCCCGCGGCACACGACACGAGGACGACCACACGATGAAGGATCATGGTTCGGATTCCGAAAGGTTGGGGGGAGACGGCCTCTTGGAGAACGGCCCGGTGGCCGCCCCGTTACAGCCGGAAGGGGATTCCGGGCCGCGGAGCAAGAATCACCCCGCGCCCCGCCGATTTCAAGGCGCCCCGCCGGGTCCGACCGAGCCCAGCAACTGGCCGGCCAGTTCGCCCGTGATGGCGGCCAGGCAGGCGACGTAGAGGATGCCCGTGGCACTTTGCGTGTTGGGGATGTCGAGCGTCTTGCGGCTCATCCAGAGAAGCACGGGCAGGCCGACCAGGCCGGCGATCCACCGCAGGGAAAGGATCGCCAGGGTCGAGCGATCGGCCGCTGCCAGGCGGCCCACGTGCGGGAGCGCGGCAGTGGCGGCCACGGCGAACTGCACACCCCAGGCGGCGAGCGCCCAATCGATCATCCGCTTGAGCGCATCGATCCGCATGCCGGGGGCGTTGAGATACCAGTGGCCCAGCAGCATGGCATGCACGGCGAGGCCGACGACGAGGCCGGAGAGAAGCGCGGCAGCCCCCTGCCGGGCGAGGAAGGAGGCGCCGCCCGTCCCCGACGCATGCATGGCCACGACGCCCGCCGCCAGCAGCAGTCCGCTCACGACGCAGGATGCCATGCCGGGCCGGTCGCGCCGGGCGAACCAGGCCACGCTCCCCAGCCAAGCCACCACGGCCGCCGCGCCCGCCAGACCCACGACGCCGCCGACCGCCGCCGTCCCAGCGAGGAGGGCGGCGAACGTGGCCAGCCCCATCACCACGAGCAGGTTGATGCGGAAGAAGCCCGCGGGCACGAGCCGTGTCGGCGTGAGCACGAGCCCGGCGGCCAAACCCCAGCCGAACCGGCAAAGAAAATCGATCAGCAGCCTCATGAGCCCGCCTCGCCGCCTGATGCGGCGAACGCCGACCGTCGAAAACCTTGGCTTTTCGACCGGTCGGCAAAGTGGAAAAAGGCCATGGAGGGCTTTTTCCACGTACGGCTAGCCGCGGCCGTCATAGCGGCCGCCTCCCATAGATCAGCGACAGCACCTCCGCCCGGCTCGACACGTTCGACCGGAAGAGCCCCTTCATCGCCGAGGTCACGCACACGCTCGCCGGCTTCCGCACGCCGCGGATCGTCATGCAGGTATGCGTGGCCTCGACGACCACCGCCACCCCCTTGGCCCCGAGATCGTTCTCGAGAAGGTCGGCGATCTGCTCCGTCATCCGCTCCTGCACCTGCGGCCGGTGCGACACGACCTCGACCACGCGGGCCAGCTTGCTCAGCCCCAGCACGCGGCCATCGGGGATGTAGCCGATGTGCGCGTGCCCCATGAACGGGAGCAGGTGGTGCTCGCACACGCTGTTGAAGGCGATGTCGCGGACGAGCACGACCTCGTCGTACTTTTCCGTAAACGCCTTCCGCAGGTGCTCCCGCGGATCCTGCCGGAGGCCGGTGAACATCTCCGCATACATCCGGGCCACGCGGGCCGGCGTCTCGAGGAGGCCCTCGCGGTCTGGGTCCTCGCCCACGGCGATGAGGATCTCCCGCACGGCCCGCTCGATCCGCGCGTGATCGACGTGCGCGGCGGGCACGGCCGCCTCGTCGATGTCGGCTCCGCAGCCTCGTCCGGAGGCGTCGCGGGCATGTCGTTCAGCTTTTTCCATGCCCCGACTCTAATTGATCGAGAAATCGGGGGGAAACGGCCTGCGTGCCGCGGCGGCGGGACGGCCCGCGATCGCTTCCAGGAGCAACTGCGTGCGCCGAAACACGTCGCACTCGGCCAGCAGCCGCATCTTCCACTCCGGGTCGAGATCGATCGTGTAGGCCACGATGTCGGCCAGCATGCCGAGGGTGATCTGGCTCCCGAGGAGCTGGTCGAGCTGGTCGTAGGCCGCCGGCATCTTCGGCATGGCCTGCTTGAAGGCGGCCAGCAGCTTCTGCTGCAACGCGGCGGCCGCGCCCTCCGGGGCCTCCGGTTCATGCTCCTCGAGGATCTCCGCCTCGAACACGCGAAACGGCCGCGTGGGGGGCGTTTCACTTCCGAGCCGGATTCGCCGCACGCCCAGCATGAGCACGTTGTACGTGCCCTCGGGCGTCCGCTGGTGCGTGGCCACCCGGCACAGGCAGGCCGTGGGCCGCAGCGGCGGCCGCCCCTCCTCGTCTTTCTGCCAGCCGGGGGCGTGCACGCCCATCGCGATCAGCCGGTCGTCTGCCACCGCCTCCTCCAGCATCGCCCGGTAGCGCGGCTCGAAGATGTGAATCGCCTGCATGACGTGCGGAAACATGACGAGGTTCGGGAGGGGAAAGACCCTCGCGAAGCCGGAAAACTGCTCGGGCGAAAAGGCCAGCGGCTCGTCGGACATGCGTCAGGTCACCGCCGGGGGCGGGTCGAGATGGATTTCGGGCAGCAGGTCCGGGTCGAGCTCGATCTCGGGAAACTCCTCCGTGCTCGCCGCGACGTCGGCGAGACAGGCGTCGAACTGCGCGAGGAAGCGATCGAGGTCGATACCGAGGTGATGGGGCTTGTAGGGCTCGAGGTATGCACGAGCGCTGGCGTGCAGCTTTCGGGCGCCGCGAATGTTGCCGTTGCCAAAATGGTAGAGTGCCACCGCGGCCTGGATCAGCCCCTGGTAGAACTTCCGCGAGGGCCCGCGGTAGTCGGTCCACAGTTCCTCCCAAAGCTCATGGCTCTCGTAGTAGTCGCACTCGTTGAACTTTTCGATGCCCGCGAGGTAGAGCGGCTCGTAGGCTGTGGTTTCCGCGGCATCCATGGGACCGGTTCTCCGAGAGTTCACATCCGATGAATCGTAGCACCCGGAGCGCCCGGCGGGATGCCGATGGCGGCGGCAAGGCCCCCCCGCCCCCGATCCCGCGGCGGGAATCGGCCGCCGATCGGAAACGCCGCGCCGCGGCGATCGCCGACCGATTGGCGACAGTCTGCCCCGACGCGCACTGTTCGCTCGACTTCCGGTCGCCGTTCGAGCTCGTCATCGCCACGATCCTGTCGGCCCAATGCACCGACAAGCGGGTGAACATGGTCACACCGGACCTCTTCCGCCGCTGGCCGACCGCCGCCCGGATGGCCCGCGCGACGCAGCCCCAGATCGAGGAAGTGATCCGCACCACGGGCTTCTTCCGGTCCAAGGCGAAAAACATCCTCGGCTGCT
>CAZONY010000200.1:0-5047 GCA_964581215.1 uncultured Chitinophagaceae bacterium
CACGGGGCCATCTGATGCGTCTCCCGCGCAGACGCTGCGGCGAGGGGGTGCCCATGCCCAGAGAGCCGGCCTCGATGGCAAGCGAACCCATGGATGGCGAACCGCAGCCAGCAGGGAGAGAGCGAAGGCCTGAAGGGCCGCAGCGAACGTCCGACGATGGGGCATGGGCAACCCCGAGCGCCGGCTGACCTGATCAAGCGCGGTCGGAAGACCCGCTTTACAGGCGGCAGTTGGCGATCCGCGTCTCGATGATCGCCGAGGCGCCGATGGCCTCCAGCCGCTCCATGATCGCGTGCACCTGCCCCCTCCGCACCATGGCCCGCACCGCGCACCACTCGGCATCCTCGAGGGCCATGATCGTCGGCGAGTTGAAGCCCGGCGTGATCGCCTCGGCCTCCGCGAGGCTCCGTCGTGGCACGTTGTATTCGAGCAGCGACCAGGACCGGGCGATGACGATGCCCTCCAGCCGGCGGACGATCCGATCGGCCAGGGCAGCATCCCGCAGGCCGCCATTCTGGATCAGCACCGTCTCGTAGCGGCCGATCTCGTCGAGCACGCGGAGCCGGTTGGCGGCCAGCGTGCTCCCCGTCTCGACGAGGTCCACGATCGCGTCGGCCACGCCGAGGGCGATCATGATTTCGACGCTGCCGGAAAGATCGACGAAATGGGCATCGACGCCCCGGGCCGCGAGCCACCGGCGGGTGATCCGCGGGAAGCTGGTGGCGATCCGCTTGCCGGCGAGCTGCGCCGGATCGCTGACGCCGGAATCGTCGGCCACGCAGAGGGCGAGCCGGCAGAAGCCGACGCCGAGGTCGAGGCGATGCACGAGGTCGCAGCCGCTCTCGGCCACGAGGTCGGCGCCGGTGATGCCGAGATCGATCGCTCCCTCGGCGGTGAGCACCGGGATGTCGTCGGTCCGCAGGAACGTCACCTCCACCGGCATGTCCCGGCAGCGGGCGAACAGCGTCCGCTCCGTGCGGCGGAACGACAGTCCGGCGTCGTTGAGGAGTTCGCACGCCACCTCGGAGAGCCTCCCCTTGCTCGGGATGCCGATCCGCAACAGATCGCCCTGGGTGGCTGATTCGGGGGGCACCGTCATGTCGCACCTCCGCTTCGGGACGCCTTCTCCGTCAGCCCGGAGATGCCGAAGCGTCGGGCCAGTTCCCCCTCGACCTGCGTCAGCGAGATATCCCTGGCGGCGAGCAGCACGAGCAGGTGGTAGACGAGGTCGGCCGCCTCGGAGACCACGCGGTCGTCCGTCTCGGCGACGGCGGCCTGCACGACCTCTCCCGCCTCTTCCGTCACCTTGTCGCCGGCGAGCGCCGCGCCGCCCGCGAGCAGGCGGCTGGTGTAGGATCGTTCGGGATCGCCCCCCTTCCGCGACGCGATCACGCCTTCGAGGCTTTCGAGGACTTCACCCAACCGACGCATCAATGGCTCCCAGCGGACCGCTCGACGAGATTCCCCCGACGGCCTCTCCGCCGGGATTCCCAACTCTACCATGCTCCGGCGCCGACCCCGCCCGAGGCCGCACGACCGGCATCGTCGGAACGACCGGCCCCGTCGTTCCGCCTCGGCTCGGAGCCGACTGCTGGATCCTGACCGGCCCCACGGCGGCCGGCAAGACGGCGTTGGCGCTGGCGTTGGCAGGCCGGCTCGACGCCGAGATCGTGAGCGTCGATTCCATGGCGGTCTACGCGGGGCTCGACGTCGGCACGGCCAAGCCCACGCCCGCCGAACGCGCCGCGGTGCCGCACCACTGCATCGACCTCGTCGGGCCCGCTACAGCGTTCAACGTGGCGATGTGGCTGGCCGCCGCCGATGAGGCCGTCACGGCCATTCGCGGCCGAGGGCGACGGATTCTCTTCGTCGGCGGCACGCCGCTCTACCTGCGATCGCTGCGGGACGGCCTCGCCGCGGTGCCCGCCGACGCGCCCGCGATCCGTCATCGACTCGCCGACGAAGCGTCGCGGTTCGGCTCGCCATCCCTCCACGCCCGGCTGGCGTCGATCGACCCGGTCGCCGCAGCCCGCATCCATCCCAACGACGCCAAGCGGATCGTGCGGGCTCTCGAGGTCGCCGAGGTTTCGGGGCGGCCGCTCAGCGCGTCGTGGCAGGACGGCGGAAACGAGGCCGGCAATGCCGCATCGGCGACGTTCACGGCGCAGATGCTGGTGATCGACCACCCCCGGCGGCTCCTGTACGACCGGATCGACCGCCGCGTGGACCGCATGTTCGCCACCGGGCTCGTCGAGGAAACCCGGGCCGCCCTCGAGGCGGGAGGAATCGGCCCCACCGCCAGTCAGGCCGCCGGTTACGGGGAGGCCCGCGCCGTGCTAGAGGGCCGGCTCTCGCTCGCCGAGGCGATCGACCGCACGAAAACCCGCACCCGTCAATTGGCGAAGCGGCAGCTCACCTGGCTCCGCAGCTTCGCGGACGCCATCTGGGTCGGCAGCTGAGGCCATCGAGGCATCGGGCGGGGCCCTCTCTGCTAGCAGCGGCGGTGCTAGCACAGGATGTTGTGGTTGCAGTCCGCCACGACCACAAAATCGAAAAAATCGTTGCAGTCGCTCTTGATCGCGCTATTTTCTCGCTCCGTCGCCACGCCTGATGCAGGTCGATGCCTGCCAGACGCGGCGGCAGTGGCTCGAACGACGGACATGGCCCGGGACCCCGAGGGGGTTCCGGCCCGGAAAGCCCGGGGGTCATGAAGACCACCTCGTCGTCGGGCGGGCCGGCAGGGATGCCGGCTCCCACAGCGTGTAGAGGAACCTCATGGCCGCCAAACCCCTCATCGGGATCACCACCGACTTCCGCCCCTCCCGCAAGGAGCATGCAGCGCTCTCGTTCGTCGCCGCCGGCTACTACGACGGCGTCATCGCTTCCGGTGGCGTGCCGCTGATCATCCCCCCCCTGACCGACGAAGACGACGTCGTCCGCGTGCTCGACATGCTCGACGGCGTGATCCTGGTGGGAGGCGCGGATCTCGACCCGCGGCGGGACGGCTACATGCCCCATCCGGCGGTCCGCCCGATGGATCCGCGCCGGGAGGACTTCGACCGCCTTCTCGCCAAGCACATCTGCGCCCGCCACATGCCGGTGATGGGCGTCGGCGCCGGCATGCAACTCCTCAACGTCACCGAGGGGGGCACGCTCTTCCTGCATCTCCCCGAGGACATGCCGAAGGCGATTCCCCACAAGGATCCGCTCGACCAATCCCACCGCCATGCCCTCATCGTGGAGCGCGGATCGGCGATGGAGCGGGTCTATGGTGATGGCGAGATCCGCGTCAACAGCATGCACCACATGGCGATCGACGACGTCGCGCCGAGTTTCCGGGTGACGGCCCGGGCCCCGGACGGGGTCGTCGAGGCGATCGAGAGCGTCGTGGAAAACTGGGTCGCCATCGGCACGCAGTTTCATCCCGAGGCGGAAAGCGCGTCGGCCCTCGACGTGAAGATCTTCGAGGAGTTCATCATCGGCATCACGGGCGAGGTGCCCGAGATGCGGCTGGTGGCGTAGCCGCCCGCAGCACGCGATACACGACCACCTCCGGCCCGCCGGTCGCCCCACGCGGCCGGCGGGCCGGCGTCGTTTCCACGAGGAGCCCGCGGCCGCGGCACGCTGGTTCGAAGGCGGCCGCCTTCAACCGCCCCGGATCGGCCACGAGGCCCAGGCCGCCCGGCGCGAGCAGGAGATCGATCACGTCCGCGAGGGCGTCCGCGTGATGCTGCTCATACAGCACGTCGGCCGCCACGACGCGGTCGAACGGCCCGAGGCCACGGGGCGGGCGTCGCCAGTCGAGAAGGCACGTGGC
This sequence comes from uncultured Chitinophagaceae bacterium, assembly GCA_964581215.1. Classification (GTDB taxonomy): domain Bacteria; phylum Planctomycetota; class Planctomycetia; order Pirellulales; family UBA1268; genus CACORA01. Next base: position 3,818 of record CAZONY010000200.1, read on the forward strand.
GACGCGACGCCCCAGCCCGTTGGATGAGGCGTTGTGCAGCACGCCCTCGAGGGCCGCCTCCTCGTAGTCGGTCGCCGTCACGGCGTAGCCCTGCCGGGCGGCGACGAGCGCGGGCAGCCCCAGCCCGCAGCCCAGCTCCACGAGGGAGAGGCCGTTTCCTGGAGCCACTGCCAGATCCTCCGCCAGCACGACGGCCGATTCCCAGACGTTGGCCCAGTACGGGATCCGTTCGTCCGCCTCGAAGGCCGCCACGTCGATGAGGGCGTCCATGTCGGGCGGCAACCACATGCCCATGGGCCCGCCGGGCAGGTCGATGATCCGCTCCACCGGTGAAAAACGGTCGTATCCCACGGCGATTCAGACGATACCATACTCACTCGCATGCTCACTGAATACGACTTTCACCTGCTGGGCGAGGGCCACCACTGGAAGAGCTATGAAAAGCTCGGGGCCCAACTGCACGTCGTGGACGGTGTGGCGGGAGTGAACTTCGCCGTCTGGGCGCCCAATGCCGACGCCGTGGCGGTCGTGGGGGATTTCAACGGGTGGGACGGCCGGGCCCATGCGATGCACAAGCGGATTCCCTCCGGGATCTGGGAGCTGTTCGTGCCCGGCCTCGGCCCCGGCACGCTCTACAAGTTTCGCGTCCGCCATCAGGGCACGGACTCCGACCGTTCCGACCCGTACGGGTTCGGCGCCGAACTGCCGCCCCGCACGGCGTCTCGGGTCGTCGATCTGAGCGACTACCGCTGGGGCGACGACGACTGGATGGCCCGCCGCGCCGCATCCAACGGACTGGCGGCTCCGTTCTCGGTCTATGAGGTGCACCTTGGCAGCTGGCGCCGCCCGGGAGACGATCCCCGCCGCTGGATGACGTATGCCGACCTGGCGGCTGAGCTCGTGCCGTATTGCGTGGAGATGGGCTTCACCCATGTCGAGTTCCTGCCCCCCACGGAGCATCCGCTCTCGGCCAGTTGGGGCTACCAGACCATCGGCATGTTCGCCGCCACCAGCCGGTTCGGCACGCCGCAGGACCTGATGGCGTTGATCGACGCATGTCATCGGGCCGGAATCGGCGTGATCATCGACTGGGTGCCGGCCCACTTCCCGAAGGATGGCCACGGCCTCCGTCGATTCGACGGCACGGCGCTCTACGAGCACGAGGACCCGCGGAAGGGGGAGCACCCCGACTGGGGCACGCTGATCTACAACTACGGCCGCAACGAGGTG
>CAZONY010000201.1:0-5022 GCA_964581215.1 uncultured Chitinophagaceae bacterium
CGATCGTGTCGAAGTCGCACTGCATGAACTCCCGATAGCGGCCCCGCTGCGTGTTTTCCCCCCGCCACACCGCCGCCATGTGATACCGCTTGAACGGCGTGCCGAGCGTGGCGATGTGCTGGGCGCAGAATCGGGCGAAGGGCACGGTGAGGTCGAATCGCATGCCGACCTCGCGGCCGCCGTGGTCGGTGAAGCGATAGAGCTGCTTGTCGGTCTCCTCGCTCCCCTTGCCGGTGAGAATCTCCAGGTATTCCAGCGCCGGCGTATCGATCGGCGCGAACCCATACGAGCGGTAAACCTGCCGGGCGACGTCGAGGATCCGCTCGCGGGCCAGCGCCTGCGCGGGCAGGTGATCACGAAAGCCCTTGAGCGTGCGCGGCTCGATCATGACAGGACCGGCAGGAGCGGCGGCTTCGGGCTGCGGATCGACTTCTTCCGGTTCTTCTTCTTGCGACCGTCGCCGATTTCTTCGCCACCCGGGCCGAGCACCGCCTCCATGTATTCCACCACCTGCTCGGCCGTCTCGAAATACTGGTCGTAGACCCAGTCGTCCTCGTACTCGCATTCCTTGGTCGTGTAGTCGCGGCAGATCTGCGGACGCGTGTCGTAGATGCCGCAGCGATGATCATCCTGCAGGTGCTTGCAGACGGTGTGCACGCACACGTACCACTCGCCATCCTCGGTGAAGACGGTGGCGTGATCGTGGAGCAGAAACCAGCGGATGAACTCGAATTCCTCGCGTGTCGTCGGCGTCTCGAGCGGCAGCGCGAAGTAGCGGCAGCACTTGGCCGTGCAGAACTCGCAGAGCACCGTGTCTTGGGGCACGTCGCCCCGCTTGGGCTTGGGGGCGAGCACCGGCAGACGCGGTTCGGCGATGGGCGTGGACATGACTTCCTCCGGGAACGAGGCGGCCTGCGGCGCGCGCTGGAGGCAGCCCTTCGTGGGCCCGGCAATATAGCAGCCTGCCCGCCCCCCGGCACGGCGCGCGGAGCGCACGGCGCCGCATCTCGTATACTCCGGCGTCCCCACGAACGGAGTCGGCCCCGATGCCCAAACGCTGGCACATCCAGCCGCACGATCAGGCGGTCGTGGCCGGCATCGAACGGTCGGCACGTGTCTCCAGCATCGTGGCCCGGCTGCTCGCAGCCCGCGGGCTCACCGATGCCGCGACGGTGCGGTCGTTCCTCGACGGCACCATGGCCGACCTCCGCGATCCCGAAGTCCTTCCCGGCGTCGCCGCGGCGGCCGATAGGATTCTGGCCGCCGCCCGGGCGGGCCGGAAGATCGTCGTCTATGGCGACTACGACGCCGACGGCATGTGTGCCACGGCCATCCTCGCCGGGTGCCTGGAGGCGATCGACGCCCCGGCGTCGTGGTACGTGCCCGACCGCTTCGAGGAGGGCTACGGGCTCAATGGCGACGCCCTGCAAACCCTGGCCGCCCGCGGAGCGAGCCTCGTGGTCACGGTGGATTGCGGCATCGCCAGCGTGGCTGAGGCCCGCCGCGCGCGGGAACTGGGTCTGGAACTGATCATCACCGATCACCACTCGTTCGCCGATGCGCTTCCCGAGGCCGACGTGCTCGTCCATCCGCGGCTGCCCGGGGCGGCCTACCCCTTCGGCGACCTCTGCGGCGCAGGAGTGGCCTTCAAACTCGCCTGGGCGATCGCCACGCGGGCCAGCGGTGCGAAGCAGGTGACGCCGCGACTCCGCGAGATGCTGCTCAAGGGCATGGGCTTCGCGGCCCTGGGCACCGTGGCCGACGTCGTGCCGCTGCTCGACGAGAATCGGATCTACGTGAAGCACGGCCTCGAATGCTTGCGCAAGCGGGGCGGCCCGGGCATCGCCCGATTGATGCAACTGGCCAAGCTCGATGAAAAGTCCCAACTCGAGAGCGAAGACGTGGCGTTTCGGCTCGCCCCGCGGCTCAACGCGGCTGGCCGGCTCGGCCAGGCGGCCAGTGGAATCGAGCTCTTGACCACGGCCGACGCCGCCCGGGCGACGGCTCTCGCCGACTACGTGCACGAGCTCAACACCCAGCGGGAGCACGAGGAACGCAGCATCCAACTGGCGGCCTCCAAGCAGGCGAAGGAATGCTTCGATCCGGAGGGGGACGCGGCCCTGGTCCTGGCCGACCGCGGCTGGCACGCCGGCGTGATCGGCATCGTCGCCGGCCGGCTGGCCGAACGGTTCCACAGGCCCGTGGTCATGATCGCCCGCGACGAGCACCAGGGCCGCGCCGCGATCGGCAGCCTGCGCAGCGTGCCCGGGTTCGACGTGCATGCGGCGCTGGTGGCGTGCCGGGATCTGCTCGTCACCTGCGGTGGCCACGCGGCGGCGGCCGGCCTGCGGATCGAAGACGCGCGCATTGAGGAATTTCGGGAGCGGTTTTGCGCGGAAGTGGCGGCCCGGATGCCGGCGGCCCTGCGGCAGGCCCAGCTCACGATCGACGGCGAGGCGACGCTCGCCGGCCTCACGCTCGAGGCGGTCGAACAGGTGGAGAAGCTGGCCCCCTTCGGCCAGGCCAACCGGCGTCCTGTCCTGTGCGCGACGGCCGTCCAACTGACGGAGCCGCCGCGGGTGATCGGCGGCGGCGGCCGCCACCTCTCCATGAATGTCGTGCAGCACGGTTCACGGGTGCGCGGCGTCGCCTTCGGTGGGGCCGAGTGGCTCGACCATCTGCCCCCTCCCGGCCAGCCTTTTCACGTCGCCTTCAAGCCGAAGATCAACGAGTTTCGTGGCCGGCGGACGGCCGAGATGGAGATCGTCGACTGGCGGCCGGACGGCGTGGACGTGGGCGTCGCTCTGCCACCGATGGCGGGTGTCCAGAACTGATAGAATGCAGGGTGGTCAGCGCTCCGCCGTCGTTTCCGCGTCTTGAGGTTCTATGATGATTCAGAAGTTGAGCAAGCAGGGAGACGGACTCGCGCTTGTCATTGATCGCGCGATCCTCGCCGAACACGGCATCGACGAGAACACTCCGGTCGAGGTGGCATTTTCTGGAACGACGATGGTCGTGACTGCGAACGTCGATGCCGATCGCAAATCACGATTCGAACAGGCTCTCTCGGCCACGCACGACAGGTTCGGGCTGACGCTCAAAAAACTTGCCGAGTGAATACGTGACGCCCGTCTTCCTCAATCTGGGAGAAGTGCTTGCGATTCACGAGGACGTGATTCGGCGGTATGGTGGCTCTCTCGGCATACGCGACCTCGCTCTGCTCGAGTCAGCCATCGGCATGCCCCAAGCCTCATTCGGCGACCAGTATCTCCACGACAGCATCCCGGCGATGGCGGCGGCGTATTGCTTCCATCTTGTTGCCAATCACCCGTTTCTTGACGGCAATAAGCGTGTCGGCGCAGCCGCGGCAAACGTCTTTCTGGAGATGAACGACTGGGTGCTGGATGCGAAGCAGGACCGCTATGCCGAGGTCGTGCTCTCGATCGCCGCAAGCCGAGCTGATAAACGCGAAGCGACCGTTTTTTTTGCACAGCACGCGATCACAAGGCGGGGATAATCTGCATGCGATACTGTCTGGTTTTGGTTTTCCATCTCTTTGTGTTTCTTGGCGGTTCCCGCGCTGACGACTGGCCGCAGTGGATGGGGCCGAAGCGGGATGGCGTATGGCGCGAGGCTGGCGTCGTGGATTCGATCCCGGCCACGGGCCTGCCCGTGAAATGGCGGGTGCCCGTGAAGGGAGGCTACTCCGGGCCGGCCGTCGCCGATGGCCGCGTCTATCTCACCGACTACGACCGCCCCGTGGGCGGCCTCGCCAATGCCCCGAACCACCGCACGCAACTCGCCGGCCGGGAGCGGATTCTCTGCCTCGACGCCGCCACGGGCCGGCTGCTTTGGAAGCATGAATACGAATGTCCGTATGCGATCTCGTACGCCTCGGGGCCGCGATGTACGCCGACCGTCGTCGATGGCAAGGTCTACGCGCTCGGCGCCGAGGGTAACCTCGTCTGCCTCGACGCGCCGAGTGGCCGCGTGCTCTGGGCGAAAGACTTCAAGCAGGACTATGCCGCCCCCACGCCGATTTGGGGCTTCTGCGGTCATCCGCTCGTCGATGGTGACAGGCTGATCTGCCTCGTCGGCGGCGAGGGGAGCGTGGCCGTCGCGTTCGACAGGCACACCGGCCGGGAACTCTGGCGGTCGCTGTCGGCGAGCGAGAGCGGCTACTGCCCACCCACGATGATGGAGGCTGGCGGCATCGCGCAGCTTTTGATCTGGGACGCCGACAAGCTCAACGGCCTCGAGCCGGCGACGGGCCGGGTACTCTGGTCGGAGCCGCTCAAGCCGATGTACGGCATGTCGATCATGGCACCGCAGGTGGCCGACACGGCCGGCGGCCGCGTACTCTTCGCCAGCGGCATCGGCAGGGTCGGCGCGCTCTTTCGGCTGGCCGCCGACGGCTCGCCCGATGGCGTCGTCTGGCGGGGCGAGCCCAAGTCGGCCGTGTATTGCGCCAACTCCACGCCCTTCATCGCCGGCGACACGCTCTATGGCTGCGACTGCGACACCGGCATGCTGATGGCGGTCGATCTGGCCTCGGGCAAACGGCTCTGGGAAACACCGGACGCCACGTTGGGGGGGACGCGTCGGGGCAAGCACGGCACGGCGTTTCTGGTGCGGCACGAGCCGGCCGGAGCGCCGCGGGCGGCTCCGTCGCGCACCTGGATCTTCAGCGAGACGGGCGACCTGATCCTGGCGGACCTCGGGAGGGACGCCTACCGCGAGCGGGGCCGCATGCACCTGCTGGCGGCCACGAACGAATGCTTCGGCCGTGAGGTGGTATGGAGCCACCCGGCGTTTGCCGGCCGGTGCGTCTTCGCCCGAAACGACGAGGAACTGGTCTGCGTGTCGCTGGCGGAGTGAGGCCGCCACGGGGCGACATTGTTTCCATCGGCTCCGGCCGGTACGCTTCTGGGAGTTCCCACGGGCAGCCGTTCTCTGCGGCAGTCCACATCGGGGCGTAGCTCAGCCTGGCTAGAGCGCTACGTTCGGGACGTAGAGGTCGCT
>CAZONY010000202.1:0-5019 GCA_964581215.1 uncultured Chitinophagaceae bacterium
CATCATTCCAATCGAACTGTGGCATCAGGCCATATTACACACAATGTGTGCATTTCGGCAACACGCCGGGGAAAGCATGGTGCTGTGCTGAGATGGTTGACCTCGTGTCACGCAGGCGCGTAGCCGGAGTCGGTGCGGCGGGCGTGGCCGAGGGCCACGAGCGTGGCGAGGATCTCTTCCACGCGCGGGGCTTTGGCGTTTTTGAAGTGGCGGGCCACGTCGGCGGCCGTCGCGATGCCGCCGTGGGCCGCAAGCGCGCTCCGCACGGCCCGCGTCTGCTCGGCGAGATCCTTGGGCCAGGGCTGCTTCGCCGCCTTCGTAGGCCTTTTGGATTCGGCCTCGGATTTCCGCGGCGCCCCCCTGCTTCGCTTTGGCTTCGTGGCGGCAGGCTCGGCGGCTTCGTCGTCGGTTTCCTCGACGGCGAGCTCCTGCTGCACGTCGGCGGCTGCGCCCTTGGCCTGAAACTCGGGCCGCAGCCAGCGGACAAGGCCGCGATTCTCCTCGGCGGCCCGCTCGTGGTTCAAGGCCACGAGCCGTTCCAGGATGTCGTCGTCGGAGAGCGTGGCGGGCCAGCCGTAGGCGTCGAACACGGCGGCATCGAGGCGGCCGGGTCGGCGAGCGAGAGCGGGTCTTTGGCTTCCCGTGCGACCGACTGTTTCGTCTCGCACACGAAAGCCCCGCGGCGGTAGAGATCGATATAGCCGGTGGATGTCTTGCCGTCGGGATTTTGAAACGTCACGGCCGTCTCGAACACATAGCCAATGGCGGCTTCGTCGGCCACGCTCGGCTCGGGCCGCGGCAGGCCGAGCAGGTCGCAGAGCTCGGCCAAAAAAATCTGATAGTTGGCCCGCTCGGCCCCCGAGCTCGCGGCCCAACGGGCGATGAAGGCCTCGACCGCGTCAGCCGCAGCCGCCGTGGCCGCGCCCGCTCCCCCGCCCTGCTCCGCCGCCGTGGTGCTGCGCTCGCCGCCGTTCATGCCCGGCGGCGTAACCGTCCTTCATGGGGGTGTAAACGCTCTCGGGGGGCCCTGCCCATCAGCGAAGCGCCATCTCCGGGGGTGGCGGGCAGGCGGGATTGACCCACTGGATCACGGCGGCCCAGTTCGCGCTCTCGGGGTCGTGCTGCAGGTAGCCCTCGATCGGCTTGACCACGCTCCAGCCGTCTTTGAGGTGGGCAGACAACACCGGGTCGGTCCGCATGCCCGCCACGACCTCGCGGACATATTCCGCAGCAGGCAGCGTGCCGGCGAAGGCGCCGTAGCCCGGCAGCCGGCTCGCTCCCACCATTCGCCAGAGGCGTTCTTCAATCACGAGGCCGCGGGTGGCATCCGTGAGCGCGTGGGCCAGGCCATGGTGCTGGTGCTCGGGGCTCACGAAGACATCAGCGCCGTAGAGCGTCGGGCCGGCCGGATCATGGTCGGCGAACGTGCCGCGGGCGGTGAGCACGTTCCACGAGTCGTCGACGTGGTAGTCGGCCATCCGCAGCCGGAGCGTGAAATGCACGCCCACGGCCGCGCCGGTCGGCACGTGTTCCGCGACGAACTGCCCCTGCGGAAACACCGCCCGGTGCCCGGCCAATTCGGCGGCGGAATACGGTGTCTCGTGCGGATATACGACTCGGCACATCTCGCCGATCCGCGCGTAGTCGGACGGCTGCATCAGCCGGATGCGGTAGTCGCGAGGCAGCATGGCGACCATTCCCGGGAGGCAGGTTTCAGGCCGTCTCGGCTTCGAGAAACACGCCCATGCGGCGGAACTTCTCGTAGCGGGCCTCGACGAGCTTCTCCGCTGGCTGATCCACCAGTTCGCGAAGCGTCCGCACGAGGAACGTCTTCACCCGCGAGGCCATCTGCCGCGGTTCGCGATGCGCGCCCCCCGCCGGCTCCTCGATCACGGCATCCACCACGCCGAACTCCTTCAGGTCCCGCGATCGAAACCGCAGGGCCCGGGCGGCGTCGGCCTTGTACTCGACGCTCTTCCAGAGGATGCCGGCACAGCCCTCGGGGCTGATCACGCTGTAGTAGGCATGCTCGAGGATCGCCACGCGGTCGCCGACACCGATGCCCAGCGCGCCGCCGGAGCCCCCTTCCCCGATCACCACGCAGACGATCGGCACCGGGAGCGAGGCCATGAGAAACATGCTTTCGGCGATCACCTGCGCCTGGCCGCGCTCCTCGGCGCCCACTCCGGGATAGGCGCCGGGCGTGTCGATGAGACAGATCACCGGCAGGCCATACTTCGCCGCCAGCCGCATCTTGCCCATCGCCTTGCGGTAGCCCTCCGGATGGGCACAGCCGAAGTGGCAGGCCTGCCGCTCGGCCAGCGTCTTGCCCTTCTGGTGGCCGATGACGAGCACCTTGTGCCGGTCGAGCTTGGCGAATCCGGTGAGCATGGCCGGATCGTCGCCGAAAGCCTTGTCGCCGTGCAGCTCCACGAACTCGTCGAAGACCATCTGCAGATAATCGCTCGTCTTCGGCCGATCGGGGTGCCGAGCCACCTCGACGGTCTGCCAGGGGTCGAGATTGCCGAAGACCTGCTTCTGGACCTCGACCAGTTCCCGCTTGAGCTGGCGGAGTTTTTCCTGTTCCTGCCCCCCGACCGGAGCGGCCTCGAGGGCCATGATCCGGTCCTCGATCTCGTAGACAGGTTTTTCCAGGGGCAGTCGGTGGAGTCCGCGGGCCATGGGAATGAAATCCTTCGGGGTGCGGCGGCGTCGCGAAGGCCGCAGCGGGAGGATTGTCGCTCCCGGGAAACGCCGCCGTCAATTCGAGATCGCCACCGGCTCGGGGGGCCGCGGCATCATGTGCGAAACGTGCGGATCTCCGCGATCACCTCCTGCATCGATGCAGGACGCTCCGCAGGATCCTTGGCCATCATCCGGCGAATGAGCCGCGCCGCGGCGGACGGGAAGGCGGGCTTGGAGGCCGTCACGGTGGGTATCGGCGCCGAGATGTGCTTGTTGAGCAGGTCGTTGGTGGTGGTCCCCGTATAGGGCACCTCGCCCGTGATGAGTTCGAAGAAGGTGCAGCCCAGCGAGTAGATGTCGGCCCGCGGATCGACCTGGCGGCCACGGATCTGTTCGGGGGCGATGTAGCTGGGAGAGCCCTGGGCGGGCGGGCCGCCGAACAGGCCGCCAAGCAGGCCGCCGACGAGGCCGGGCCTGCGGCCCGCGATGGCGAAGTCGATCACCTTCACCTTGCCGTCGGGGGCCGCAAGGATGTTGTCGGGCTTCACGTCGCGATGCACCCAGCCGCGGGCATGCATGTGGTCGAGCGCCATCGCCGTCTCCATGGCGATCCGTTTCAGATGGGGCTCGATCATGTCGACGCCCTGGGTCACCTGGGCCTTGAGGTTGGCATGGGGAAAGAATTCCATGATCAGGTGCGGCAGTCCCCCCGCTTCATCGAACCGGTCGATCCTGACGAGGCCCGGATGAGCGAGCGACGAGCCGACCCGGAACTCGTGTTCGAGGAGTTGCCGCTGGCCGGCGTCGTGGGCCATGTCCGGATCCACGACCTTGACGGCCACCGGAAGGCCGTCGGCGCCCTCGGCCGCCTCCCAGATCTGGCAGTGCTTGCCGACGCCCACCTGGCGGACGAGCGTCAGGTTTCCGAGTCGGGAAGGAACGCTGGCCATGCAGGCTCCGGATCGAGATCGACGGCCACGAGAACGAGGCCTTGAGGCGGGGCGGTGGGACCGGCGGCGGGGCGGCTGCGTGCCGCGAGCGCCTCGTGGAGCCACTCCGGCCGTCGCTTTCCGCAACCAACCATCACGAGCGAGCCCGCGATGATCCTCACCATGTTGTACAGGAAACCGTTTCCCGTGATGTCGAGACGCACCTCGCCCCCGGGCAGGCCGTCGTCGTCCGGCACCCTGGCGACATCGAGGCTGAACACCGTGCGAACCTTCGACAGCCGGGTGGAGGGCGTCGTTTCGAACGACGTGAAATCATGCTCGCCCACGAGGGCCGGGGCCGCCGCCTGCATCGCCGCGACGTCGAGCGGGGATTTCCAGCGCCAGACGAGGTGCCGGGAGAGCACGGGCCGCCATGGGGCGTCGTGGATCCGGTAGCGATACCGCTTGCGGACGGCAGCCCGCACCGGGTCGAAGCCGGGGGGCACCTCGCAGCCCGTGATCACCGTCACGTCCGGGGGCAGCGTGGCATTGAGGGCCCGCACCCACACCGCCGCCGGCAGGCTGCCGTTCGTGGCGAAGGCGGCGATCTGCGCGGCGGCGTGCACTCCGGCGTCGGTGCGGCTGCAGCCGCGGGCGAGCACCTCCTCGCCGCTGATCCGGCGGATGGCATCGGTGAGCGCGCCCTGCACGGTCGGCCGCCCCGGCTGGGCCTGCCAGCCTGAGTAGCGGGTGCCTTCGTAGGCGAGCCGAAGGCAGATCGTCCGTGGAGCCGCGCTGGCGATGACGCCGTCGGTCATGCCCGCACCGTGCGGCCCCCTGCCCCAGCCCCCCGGGTCGCGAGATGCTCCGCGATCTGCACGGCGTTGGTGGCCGCCCCCTTGCGGAGGTTGTCGGACACGCACCACAGCGCGATCCCGTGAGGGCAGGAAATGTCCTCGCGGATCCGCCCCACGAAGACCTCGTCGCGGCCGGTGGCGTTTCGCGGCATTGGATACCGCTTCGCGCCGAGGTCGTCATCGACCACGATCCCGGGGAAGCCGGCGAGAAGCCGCCGGGCCTCGTCGGCCGTGAGCTTCCGCTCCGTCTCGATGAGGATCGACTCGCTGTGCCCGTTGGCCACCGGCACCCGCACGCAGGTGGGGCTCACGGCGATCGATTCATCGCCGAGAATTTTCCGGGTCTCGAGCACCATCTTCATCTCCTCGCTCGTGAACCCGTTGGGCCGGGCCGAGCCGATCTGCGGGATGATGTTGGCGGCGATGGGGTGCGGGAAGATGGACGGACGGGGCGTGTCGCCGGCGAGCCAGGCGGCGGCCCCCTGCTCCAGTTCCTTCGTGGCGGGCAGACCCGCGCCGCTGACGGCCTGGTAGGTGCTCACGATCAC
>CAZONY010000203.1:0-2563 GCA_964581215.1 uncultured Chitinophagaceae bacterium
ACATGGGCCCCACAAAATTCGGAGATGCGCGCGCTGCACGGGCGGAACACCTCCGCCTAGAGTCGCGGAGCGAGGCGGCGGGTAACCGCCGTCCCAGAGAAATGATCGTCGCCGGCTCGGTCCTCGTGGCCGGCCGGAACAGAACCCGGCTTACAGGTCCGCTCCAGGTTCGTGCCTGCCGGCCGCCAGATCGCGGCTCTCCTCCGCGTCGATCAGCTTCATGAGCTTGGAGATGCAGAGGGTGTTGATGCTCACCCGCATCTGCCCGGCCTCGGCCTTGAGCGTTTCGTGCAGCGACCTCGGCATGCGCACCGTCACGACCCGCTGGCTTTCCCGCTCGGCGGGCAGGTCCCGCTGTGCCGTCCGGAGTTGGTCGAGCAGTTCCCGGATCCGGGCGTACTCGGGTGAGCACTCGAAACGGATCAGCGATTCCGCGTCGCTGAACGTCCGCCGCACGATGCCATCGACCCCCAGCACCTCCCGGAAGAAGACGAGCCAGTCCGGGCCCATGGCATGAAGCCGCTCGGCCACCTCCAGAACGGCCCGGGCGGCATGGGGATCGGAGGCTGCGGGCGTCTGTGTGGTGGGCATCGCTGATTCCGCCCGTGTCACGGGCGTTCTCCGGTCGGGGGGCTGCCGTTCGCACGGCTCGTCGGGGCGTTTTCACGACGACCGAAATTCGGCCGACGCAGCGAACTCTGCGGGGCCGGTCAAGCGATGGCACGAAGTGCAAGCACGACATGGACTTACGCCACGCCGCCACGGCCGGCGTTTGTTTTGGGCAGGGCTGCTCGGTTCGTGAGCAGGACCTCGGCTGCCTAAGAAATGCGCAGGAGTCGGTTTTCGCACGGTGCCAAATGTCCGGCCTGTGCGGGCCCTTTTTCTCAGGCCCGGCGGCGATTTTTCCGGGCCTTGGCGTCGAGCAGATCGGCCACGGCGCCGGTGACGTCGGCCCCGGTGGCCCCTTCCAGGCCCCGCCATCCCGGCACCCCGTTCACCTCCAGGACGGTGACGTCGCCGTCCGGGGTCGGCAGCAGATCGACCCCTGCCAGGTCGGTGCCTACGGCCGCCGCCGCCCGCCGGGCGAGGTCCAGCCAGGCCGCCGGCGGTGCGAAGGGTTCGGCCTGCCCGCCGCACGACAGGTTCGTGCGCCAGTCCCCGTTGGCCGCCCGACGCCGCATGGAAAAGGCGCGGTCGCCGACCAGCAGGATCCGGGCATCCCAGCCGCCGTGGTCGATGAACCGCTGCATGTAATAGACGCCGCCCGGTCCGTCACGCTCCCCCGCGGCGGTGACGGAGGCCAAGGCATCGGGTGAGGCGATGCGGACGATGCCGCGGCCGCGCGAGCCGAAGAGCGGCTTGAGGAGGCAGTCACCGCCGAGCCGGTGCCACGCCTCCTGGGCCGCCGCCGCGTCCTGCACGACCAGCGTGGGGGGGACGGGAATGCCGGCGGCTGCGAGAAGGCAGAGCGAGAGGTGCTTGTCGATGGCCACCTCGAGCGACCGCGGGGTGTTGACCACCGGCGTGCCGCGCGCCGCGATCCGCCCCAGCAGATTCATCCGGAAGACGACTTCCTCGAGCCGATCTTCCGGCCGGCCGCCTCCCGGCATGCCTCGGACCACGACGATGTCCGCCGCGGCGACGGCCGCCGGCCCGACGGTCTCGCCGGCCGCTTCGACCGTCGCGGCGAGCTGGTTCCAGGGCACGATCGTGGCCGCGTGGCCCCGGCTTCCGAGCGCGGCGGCGAGGCGGACGGCGTGCCAGCCGACCGGCTCGCCGAGGATGGCGATGCGCAGGCCGCTCACGCGCCCGCTCCGGCGGCGCCGTCGGCCGGCGTGGTGAACGACGTCGCCACGATGTCGGGCGCCAGCCCGCCGAAGCGATGCGTGCGGCCGCTGTCGAGGGCGACGAGATCGACCAGGGCCGGTGCAAAGAGCGCCGGATCGAGCGCGTAGAAATCGTGCCCCGCGCGCTCGAACAACTGCAGGAAGGGGGTGCCGTAGTCGGGCGATGCCCGGCTGATCATCCGCGGCCCGATCTCGAGCAGGCTGGCGTCGTCGCCGCTGATTTCGAGGACGACATGGCCGCCGTAGAGGATCGCGTCGTTGGTGCGGCCGATGGCCACCAGATCCTTCTTCGGCACCGGGGCGAGCGGCGCCCGGCCACGGCCCCGACGGATGCGTCGCAGATCGAAGCCGAGGTCGTGGAGCTTGTGCAGGGCGGTCTCGAGCGAGCGGGCGATGACCTGCAGCGTTCCGGCCGGGCTGGCCGTCCGGGCGACGAGGAGCGTGAGCCGCTCGGGGGCGACTCCCGCGGCCGCCGCCAGGGTGTGGCAGACGCGTTCCGTGGGCAGCCGCGCGGCCTCCAGCAGGCCGACCGCCGCCGTCGGCTTCTCTCGCATGCCGATGTCGTCGAAAAGATCCTCGCGGCCGATCGCCGCCCGAAGCGGACCGCTCGCCATGGCGAAGTAGTCATCGGCGCTCACCTTCCACCCCGCGTACTGCGCCGCCAGGCAGGCGGCCACCGGCTCGTCGCTCGACACGGAGACCACCGGCCAGGGGCA
>CAZONY010000203.1:2573-4990 GCA_964581215.1 uncultured Chitinophagaceae bacterium
GACGGTGCCGCGGCCGGCCATCGCCACTCGCGCCATCGTGATCCCCAGCGCGGTGCCCGCCTCGTCGCGGGTGCCGCAATCGATCACCCGCGCGCCGCCCACGACGTGCACGACCGCGCCGAGCCGGCCCGCGTCGGCGGCGAGCGATTCCACGAGCGGCAGGGCCGATTCGTTGAGCGACATGCAGAAGCATCCCCGGAAAGGCTATTCTTCCTCGGCATCATGCAGCGGGACCGGGCGGTCGGCAACGATCGCCCACCGGATCCGCGAAATGTTCCGTTTCCCATCGCCGGGGCCGTCGCCGTGCCGAGCCTGACCGTCGAGAACTACGTCAAGGCGATCTATCAGATCAGCAGTGCGCAGCGGGGGGAGCCGGCCTCCACCGGCCAGATCGCCGCATCCCTCGGCGTGCTGCCCGGCACCGTCACGAGCATGCTCAAGACGCTGGATGCGGCGCGGCTGGCGACCCACAAGCCCTACGAGGGCGTGTCGTTGACCCGATCGGGGCGGATGCTGGCGTTGCGGATGATCCGCCGCCACCGTCTCATCGAGCTGTTCCTGCTCAAGACGCTCGACATGACGTGGGACGAGGTGCACGACGAAGCCGAGCACATGGAGCACGCCGTGAGCGACCTGCTCATCGACCGGATCGACGCGTTCCTCGGTCATCCGGAGGTGGATCCGCATGGCGACCCGATCCCGCGCGGCGAGTCGATGTCGATGCAGTCCGCCGAAGACGTCGTCGGCAGGCCGCTGGCCGACGTGGCCGAGGGGGGCCGCTTCCGGCTCGCCCGGGTGCTCGACCAGTCGCCGGAGTTTCTTCGCTACCTCACCGACTCCGGGCTCGCCCTCGGCACCGAGGGGCAGGTGGAACGCAATCCCGAGGGGGCGGGGCTGATGCGGATCAGGGTCGCGCGGCAGTCGCTCTCGGTGGCGCTCGAGGCGGCGGGCAGGATCATCGTCACCGACGCGTGACGGGCAGCTCCCAGAGGGCGGATTGGCCGAGGCACTCATCGACCTCGACCCGCAGCGTGCCGCGCACCGGCTGGCCGGCCGCCTCCATCGACGCGAGCAGTTCGCGGCCGATCCAGCGGGCGATCCACTCGGCGGTGGTGTTGGCGACCGGCAGGAGCACGCACTCGTCGGCCGGAAACACCCAGCGGCGGTCGCCGAAGCGGACCGTCACCTCGGCCCGCCCGGGGCCGACCTCCTCCGTCGTCACCCGCAGCAGCGGGTTTTCCGTGGGGAGGAGCATCCGGTGGTCGAGCCGCGCGGTGATGGCCGCGAGCCGGTCGCGCAGCACGAGAAAATCGATCACCATGCCGTGCGCATCGGGCTCCCCCTCGACCTCCACCGCGGCCAGCCAGTTGTGGCCGTGCACCGGCTCGCAGAGGGCATCGTTGAGCGTGATGAAGTGTCCGGCACAGAACACGTGCACGGCCTTCCGCATCCGCACTTCATAGCGTTCCGTCATGGCAGTGTGCTCCTGAGCAGAATGTACAGCGCCGTGGCGACCAGGTCGGCGGAGGTGCCCGGATTCAGTCGCACCGGATCGCGGAGCGAACGGTCGAAGGCGGCGATGGCCCCGGCCCGGGCGGCCGGCGGAGCGGCGAGAACGCCGGCGGCGCGGGCTGAGATCGTGGCAGCGGCGGCGGAGCCATGCCGTCGGGCGATCAGCGAATCGGGTGCCCGGGCCAGCTGCCGCAGGAAGGCCTCCACGATCGCCTCCTGCCACGGCCCCCCGGCCGAGAGCCCGGCAACGAGATCGGCCACGAGGCCCGACCGCAGGTCGGCGTAGCCGCTCGCCCAGAGCCGGGCAATCTGATCGTGGTCGGCCGCCAGCCGCATCGCGATCAGGATGTCGTCCGGGGGCGGACCTCCGAGATCGTGGCGGCCGGTCGTTCCCATGCCCCCCGGGCCGGCGGCCGCGATCGCCTCCCAGATGCAGGCGGCGTCATGCGGCGTGAGGCGGGCGAGCACGCGGTGCACCGCACTGTCGAGACGCGTGCCCGGCAACCGGTCGTCGTCCCCGGCCCAGGCGTCGGCCGGCAACGCGGCGAGGGGCGCGATCGCCAGGATCATGCCGAGGTTGGCATTGGAGCGGGTGACGCCGCGCGAGCGGCGGACGGCAGCGAGGATCACCTCGCCAAGCGGGGCGGTTGCCGCCTGTTCGAGCACCGGTCCGATGGCCGTCGCCGCGGCGAGCAGTTCGGCGTGAGAGAGATCGGCGAAGTCCGCCCCGGGATGGACGTTTCCCGGCTTGGGCGCCGACGCCTCGAGCACGCAGGCCATGGTCGCCGCCCAGCCCGGGCCGTGGCGGGCCACCCCGAGCGGCGCTGCGGCCTCGTACTCCATGCATGCCAGCCGCAGCGGGCCGCCGATCGAGCCGGTGTGGAGATCCTGCGGGGAGATCATCG